>JAFQDI010000002.1 GCA_017416055.1 Lachnospiraceae bacterium | reverse complement strand
GCCCTGAGAGTAGGGGCCGATAGCGGCGGGTGCGTTGGGAGTGGAAACTTTTTTCATGATAAATACCTCCGTGGATAGTTCGAGTTTTCAAACTGAATTGTGACTGTTCAGGACAGTGCCTGGCTGACAGGGAAGACGATGGTGATCGTCGTGCCCACATTTACGGTGCTGGTGCAGATAATCTGAGCGTTGTGGTAAGCTGCGCCGTGTTTTACGATGGAGAGGCCTAAGCCTGTTCCACCCACCGCTTTGGAGTGGCTTTTGTCCATGCGGTAAAAGCGCTCAAATACGCGGTCGATACTGTCTGCGGGAATGCCGATGCCGGTATCTGCAACGGACAGTCGAATCTCCTTGTCATTCTGGCTGATGGAGACAGTCACACTGCCGCCGGGGACATTGTATTTGATGGCGTTGTCGCAGAGATTGTTGATCATTTCATCAATAATTCGGCACGCACCGATGATCTTGCAGTGTTGACCCTCCAGATGGAGTGAAATATGGTGGTGTTCAGCCACCGGGCCAAGATGCTCAAGGGTGGCGGACGCTGCGTCGTAGAGGTCGATCTCCGCGAGGGAATAGGGAATTTCTTTTCCCTCCAACTGCGACAACTTGATAATATCCTCTACCAGGGTGATCAGACGGCGGGACTCGCTGTGGA
This sequence comes from Lachnospiraceae bacterium, assembly GCA_017416055.1. The sequence goes on along the minus strand of JAFQDI010000002.1, from coordinate 4,035 downwards.
TCCTGCCGGAAAACAGTGAGACGTGTTCAGCATCCACCATACCGTTTTGCATAATCTCCGCATATCCGGAAATGGAAGTCAGCGGAGTTTTCAGCTCGTGGGAAACATTTGCGGTGAACTCGCGGCGAAGCGAGTCCTGGCGTTCATGCTCCATCGTCAGCTCCTCTACCTGAATGTCCAACTGATGGCGCTGTTCTTTGATTCGATCCACGAGGGGCATCAGTTCGGGATAGATCGCCTCCTCAGTGGGGGATGTCAGATTGATCTTGCCGATGGGCGAGACAATGTATCGGGTGATCCGGTCTGCGAGCAGCCACGCAAGAAGCGCGAAAACAACCAGCGCTAACATGAGCCAGGGAAGCATGGAGACAGCCGTAGGGAGAAACTCATCCGCTGTGAAGCCGAATAGGATTGCGATCGCCAACACAAAGCCGATCAAGGCCATGCCAGTCAGAGAGAGGAAGGTGCTTCGAAATAATTTACGCTTCATGTCCAACTCCTCTGATCTTATATCCAACTCCGCGGACGGTCTCGATCAGATCGCCGCATTTGCCCAGTTTTTGGCGCAGGGTGCGGACATGCACATCGACGGTACGGTTTTCGCCGTCAAAGGAGTAACCCCAGATCGTGTTCAGCAACTGATCTCTGGTGAGAACCACCTCACGGTTCTTCATCAGCATACAGAGCAGCTCGAATTCCTTGTGAGTCAGGGAAACCGGTTCGCCGGCCACTGTGGTGAGGTGCTTCGCAGGGCAGACATACAGGTCCTCAAGCGTGTAGGAATCATTTTCCGGGACATCAGAGGAACGGCGGAGCAGTGCCTTGATGCGGGCAACCAGCTCCATCATGCCGAAAGGCTTTGCCAGATAATCGTCGGCACCGGAATCCAGTCCGATCACCTTGTCGTATTCGCTGCCGCGGGCAGTGATCATCATCACCGGAATACGTGCGGTCGCGGAATTTGCGCGCAGCTTCTTCAGAATCTGCAGACCGTCCTCCTCGGGAAGCATGATATCCAGCAATACGGCCTCCGGAAGAGTCTCATTAATCGCTTTCCAAAACTCGGAGGGAAGCGGGAACCCGGAGGTTTTAAATCCGCTGTGGTTTAAGGTGTAGGCAATTAACTCGCGAATATTATCATCATCTTCTACAATATAAATCATAATCATTTCTCCTGTGAAACATGTACAATAAGGGTTAAATCAAGGACTGGCCGTTGATGGTCAGCTTAAAATTCAATCCCAGCTTGTCCGCTGCTCTGCGGCACATGGTCATACGCTTCAAGAAAATCTCAAAATAATCCATGACAGAGCTGAACTGGGTGTCGACGGTCAGCTTCAGAAGGATCGTGGTGTGATCTTTATCAATCTCCAAAGAGGAGTCGGTGACGGAATAATTTACCCGGTCGTGGATATCAAAGGTGGAGATATCAGCGTTGCGCACACGGCTGCGGCGCACGTCGGATTTGTCCGCCAAAATCAGTGCGGCGGCCAGCGGGTTCACCGGAACACCGGTACCCTCGTCGTGATTTCCGATGGCAGTCACGATGGTGGCAATATCTTCGGCGGGCATATTCAAGTGGTCCAGAATGCGGAATGCCATCACGGCACCGCTCTGACTGTGGTCCACGCGGTTCACCAGATTGCCGATATCATGGAGATAGGCCGCCATCTGCACCAGCTCAAGGGCATGTTTGGTAAAACCCAGCGTCTCCAGGATATACCGGGAGGTTTCTGCCACACGCATCACGTGGGGAAAGCTGTGCTCAGTGAAGCCGAGTGCGCGCAAGGACTCGTCGGCCTTCTGAATATAAGTGCGAATTTCTTCGTTGTGTTTTAAATCGTTGTAAGTAATCATCATACTCCTTTCCGTCTCAGGGACAGGGTCGGGAAAAACCAAAATTTACACCATTATCATGGTAACATTCTTCCCATTTTTTGTCAACTCAACACGGTTTCATTTTCGGTCGATGATTGGCAAAAAGCTTAAGCGGAATTATAATATACTTAACCAGACAGCCGGAAGGTGAATGCAACTCACCCGTCCCGGTAAGGTGAAAAGCTATTTAAGAAACAGCCGTCCAGCCATTGCCAGTGAACAGGACGGCTATTTCTTATTTTTATCGTGCAGAGTCTCATTTTTTTTGTCCAAAGGTATTGACAAATAACTGTATTACAAATATAATACAGCTAGAAAGTGTATTATTCGAGTGACACAGTTTAGGAGAAAGGGGGTAGAAGAGGCCATGATTTCTTTTGAACAGTTTCTGATGGATGACAGCGGTCCCATTTACCTGCAGATTATCGGATATATCAAGCGGGGGATCGTTGCGGGGACGATACAGAACGGAGATGAGATGCCTTCGCGTCGCATGCTGTCTGCGCTGCTCGGCGTGAATCCGAACACGATTCAGAAAGCATATGCAATGCTGGAAGAGCAGGGAATCATCCGTTCCCATCACGGAGCGAAGAGCGTTGTAGTGCTGGAGGCGGGCACGGTGGAACAGATCAAAGATGAATTGCTGGAACATACGGTGAAGTCGGTCATCAACTCCATGAAACAGATGGGCGTGTCCTGCCGGGAGGCGACGGAACTTCTAAGCAAGTATTGGGACTGGGAGGTGTGAGATGAGAAAACATTTATCGGTGATGATGTTGGCGGCGAGATTCACAATCTATAAGGTACTCGGACTGCTGATGGTGATGAGCGGGGTGCAGGTGGCAGTGTTTCTGGGAGTGATGAGCGGGGGGCCGGAAAAAAAGCTGAATGCACTTCTGAGTGATAGCCACCCGGAGTGGATTGCGATGGCAGGCTTCATCGTTTTGTGTATCGTGCTTTGCGGAAGAGGAAAAGGATTTGGGGGGACGAAGAGTGTTTATACACTGCGGCGTTTGTCGGTGTCAGAAGTGACGGTTACCGGATGGTGGGCATTGCAGAACAGTCTGATGTACCTGTTATTTTGGCTGTGGGAGGCACTGACGATGTTGGTCCTCTGTCTGATCTATGTTTATCGGGCAGCGGAATTGGCATTCGGGCCTCAGACGGTTTTTATGGCATGGTATGAGGTGGATTACCTGCACAGGCTGATTCCCCTTGCAGATGCCAGCGGTTGGATCCGCAATGTAGTACAGGTTTTGGGATTAGGGATCTGTTCGGCGGCGTTTGGCTATCATGAGCGGCATAGACGCAGGGGAATGGCCATTTGGTTTATGGCGATCGTGACGGTTGTCGGGTTTTCCGATCTGCTTGGCGGAGGAAACGATTCAGACGTGATGACGACGCTGTGGGGCTTGGTGGTAGCGGGACTCGCGGTTGGCATGCTCGTTTACCGGGAGAGACGGCTGGAGGAAGAGGAAAAATGAGTGAGTATGATCGTCCGGTGACGGGGGAAAGGAGACACGGATGAGTCGGAAATATGAACGGAAAACAGGAAGGAAAACGCGTTGGGAAGCGTTCAAAGAAAGGATACGTTCCCGGCGACGAGAATTGGAACAAAAATTGATCGTTTTTTGCGCACATAATGCGCCGCCCGGACTGTACTGGGAGAGAGAAGCAAAATGGGTGGAGGCCGGAGTGCTCGGCACAGCGGTACTGGCGATCCTGGTCTTTCTTGTCCGGTGCCTGACAACAGTGGGAAATCTCTATGAGTACAAGTGGAAACTCGCCGAAAACGGGGCCTACCAGAAGGTGGGGTATGGACTGAAAGATGGCGCGATGATGCCGGCGGTGAGCGAGCTGCTCGGTGGAAGTCGAATCGGGTTTGCGTTGGTGGGGCTGTTAATCGTGATCTTTGCGGTTAACCATTACCGGCATTATCGACAGGAGAGCATGAGCATCTATCTGATGAAGCGGCTCCCGAATCGGTGGGAATATCACCGCAGAAATCTGACATTGCCGGTGATGTTCATGGGAGCGGTGTTGGCCGCAATGGTACTGACGGAACTGATCTGTTACGGGGGTTATCTGGCATTGACGCCGGCTGGCTGTCTGCCGGCAGGACAATGGGAAGTATTCTGGATGTGGATGATAGGAGGG
>JAFQDI010000059.1 GCA_017416055.1 Lachnospiraceae bacterium | reverse complement strand
GCCATCCATATACTTCGTGGTGGAGTGAACCACGATATCTGCGCCCCACTCAAAGGGTCTGCAGTTGATCGGAGTTGCGAAGGTATTGTCAATGATCAGCGGAACACCGTGTGCATGAGCCGCATTCGCCCAACGCTCAATATCCAGCACATTCAGTGCGGGATTTGCGATGGTCTCACCAAACACAGCCTTCGTATTCGGACGGAACGCTGCCTCAAGCTCCTCATCGGTACAATCGGGATCAACAAAGGTGAACTCAATGCCCATCTTTTTCATGGTCACAGAGAATAAGTTAAAACTGCCACCGTAAATCGTCGCGGAGGAGATCACATGGTCTCCTGCATTGGCAATATTAAACACAGAAAAGAATACTGCAGACATGCCGGAAGATGTCAGCATCGCTGCGGTACCGCCTTCCAACTCGCAGATCTTCGCTGCCACCATGTCGTTGGTCGGGTTCTGCAGGCGGGTATAGAAATAGCCGCTGGCCTCCAAATCAAACAGCGCGCCCATCTGCTCACCGGTGTCATATTTAAATGTGGTACTCTGGATAATCGGGATCATGCGGGACTCGCCGTTCTTCGGCACATATCCGCCCTGAATACAATTTGTTTCACTTCTCCACTGTTTCATCTTATTTCGCTCCTTTATGATTAGGTTGATTAATTCCTTCTTTTCACATTGCGCGCATCTCGTACCTTCACGGTACGACAGTATCCTGCCCATCGCTTACAGCTTACTATATCACATTCTACTCGCAAACACAATACTGACAACTTTTTTACTGATATTTTTCATTTTCTTTTTAGAAAGTCTTCCCGACAGATTCTTGACCTTTCCGTTCACGAAGATTATAATTATCCTCGTCTGTTCGTATTTTGTACTCACGAAAGGAAGTTTACCATGAATAAACAGAACAATGATTTTTTAGGCACCGCCCCGGTGGGCAAGCTGCTCTTTAAACTCTCTCTGCCAACGATTCTGGCACAGCTGATCAATATGCTATACAACATTGTGGACCGCATCTACATCGGCCATATGCCAGGGGACGGTGATCTGGCACTGACCGGCGTGGGCATCTGTATGCCGATTCTGATCATCGTGTCCGCATTCGCTTCTCTGATCAGTGCGGGCGGGGCTCCCCGTGCCTCTATCTTCATGGGCAAGGGCGATCATGAAACCGCCGAAAAGACCATGGGAAGCTGTTTTTCCCTGCAAGTGATTGTCTCCCTTGTGCTGACTTCCATCCTGCTGATTTTCCACCGCGACCTCTTGATGATGTTCGGGGCCAGCGAAAATACCATCGACTACGCATCGTCCTACATTCAGATCTACGCGTTAGGCACGATTTTTGTCCAGCTCACACTGGGCATGAATGCCTACATTACGGCTCAGGGCTTCTCCAAGATCAGTATGCTCACCATTCTGATCGGAGCCGTGTGCAATATTATTCTCGACCCGATCTTTATCTTTGTCTTTGACATGGGTGTTTCCGGTGCGGCTTTGGCTACCATCCTCTCCCAGGGCATCTCCTGCGTGTGGGTTGTCCTGTTCCTCTGTGGCAAAAAGACTCTGTTGCGTCTCAAAAAGGAAACACTGAAAATTCGCTTCGACCTGGTGCTCCCTTGCATCGCACTGGGTATCGCCCCCTTTATCATGCAGTCCAGCGAGAGCATCATCTCCGTCTGCTTCAATTCCTCTCTGCTGAAATACGGCGGCGATGTGGCCGTCGGTGCGATGACGATCCTGACCAGTGTTCTTCAATTGGCAATGCTCCCTCTGCAGGGTCTTTCTCAGGGTGCGCAGCCAATTTCCAGCTACAATTACGGCGCACGCAATCCGGAACGTGTGAAAAAGGTCTTCCGCCTGCTTCTCACCGCCAGCCTGGTTTACTCCGTGTCCCTGTGGGCATCGGTGATGCTCTTCCCGAGAGTATTCGCCGGCATTTTCACCCCTGATCCGACCCTTCTTAATTTCTCGGAGAAAGCCCTGCGCATCTACTGCGGTGCCCTATGCCTCTTTGGAATCCAAATCGCCTGCCAGATGACCTTCGTTTCTCTCGGCAAGGCCTTTTCTTCCATCGTCGTCGCTGTTATGCGCAAATTCGTCCTGCTGCTGCCGCTGATTTATCTTCTTCCTCAGCTTCTGGAAAACAAAACGATGGCAGTTTACGCAGCAGAACCGGCGGCAGATGTGATTGCTGTGACGTTTACCACCATTCTGTTCTTCGTGCAGTTTAAGAAAGCGATGAAAGAGATTGAAACCGTCTGATTAATTATCCTTTGGGTATCTAACGATAATTCTTTACCGAAAATGTAATACTTATTTAATTGCTTTAACACAGTTTGTTCATTCTTTTTGCCGCTTTCTGTGGTATAATCAATCTATCAACCACAGACAAAAGGAGTTTCTCATGAACATAGCGAAAATTATGATTCCGAAGGTTTGCACTGCATTTCTTCGCGAGGACAATACGATCCGTCAGGGTCTGGAAACCATGACTTACCACGGCTACACTGCTCTCCCGGTGCTTGATCCAAATCAACACTATGTAGGCAGTATCACTGAGGGCGATTTTCTCCGCTACATGATGGAGAAAGGTACCACGGACAAGCGTGCATTAGAGCAAGACCACATCAGCGATATCCTTCGTAGGGATTTCTGTCCCGCTTTGTCCATGGACTCTGATGATCAGACAATCCTCTCTGCAATCCTGAATCAAAACTTTGTACCTATCGTAGATTCTCGGAATGTATTGTGCGGGATACTGACCAGGCGCGGAGTAATCTCGCATTTAGCGGAGAAGTCAGAGAAATAAATACATACAAAAGCCGATGAATCAGGTTCTGACGAACTTCGACCATCGGCTTACTTATTTCAATCTCTCTTAACGATCATTTCATCTTACTAAGTACCACACCGCTCCCGCCAGCACTACCTGTGCCACCAGAATCGCCGGCATTCCAATCGCGAAACTCTTGTGCTTCGTTTTATGTCTGAACACTTGCATCCCAAGAATCGATCCGATACTTCCTCCGAGCGCTGCCACCAAAAACAGTCGTCTCTCCGGGATGCGCCATTTGTTTTTCTGCGCGCGGTGCTTGTCTACGCACATTTGGATAAAACCGAATGCATTCGTGGCAAGTAACCATGTTGCGAGAATCTTCCAGCCCATTATTTATTCTCTCCTCCTGCGTCAGCAAATCTATCCAAAAGACTTTTTCTCGGAAAATTTGTTTCTTTCCATGCAGGATTAAATTTGTGATTGTACTTCGAAATGCTCCAGGCTTTTTGATATACAGTTCCCTTGCTCATGTGTAACCGCTCTGCAAACTGATAATTTGCATAATACAGTACAAAAAAGGACAACGTATCACCAAATTTACTATATTCATCCAAAAGATACAATGTATGAACATACTTATAATCAGTTACCGTCAGATAAGTTTCAATCAATGCGATTTGAGTATCCCCATGATAAATGGAAACATAGTTATATGATCCCTTTGAACACCAATAGCAATGAAAATTCCCTTCACCATCCAAAGTGATCCGATAAAACTGCTTGAACATTCCATTCTGGATTAATGAAATGCTTCCGTGCTTTTTGCCATTTCGAAAAAGCTCAACGGTACGCGTCACTTTTTCCTTGCCAAACAGTGTACGAAACGGTATATAGTTTACCCAATGCGAAGACTGATAATATCCCTCAATTGAGACCTCCTCTCCTTTGAGATCAATCTTCTGTTTCGCGCTGACACTTCCTATCTTACCCTTCAAAGAAAAAAGATCACTCTCGATATCGTATGCCTGCATCAGGCTCGAGGCTGTTTGCACGATCTTTACAATCATTTTGCCCCCACCTTCACATTCTGATATTTCTTCATCACTTCTTCCAGCTCCTGATCCACATTTTTCACCAAATCCGGTCTGGACAACTCATAGTTTCGTCCTTTTCGTTGCAGGAACCGGTAAGCGATCATGAAGGACATCTCATTGAAGCGGGTAAAATACCGATCATTGATCCTACGTACACGCTCCTCTACCGTCGCATCGGGAATCTCGCAGGCGTAGGACATCACTTCGTCCAACGTTTCAAAGCAGATCTGCTCCTGCATGGAGAAATCCGTGGAGATATTCTGAATCTGGAATGCATAAATGTAAACGCGCAGCCAGTCCGTCGATCCGGCGAACCACTGCCCCTCTGTCTCGTACTTGTAGGTCATCGCCTCCACTTCCCGCTTCCAAGAGTCAGACACGTAGGAAGCCTCTGCAATACGGCGGATTTCCTCGCCGGTCAGGCTCAGATCATACTTCTGATTAAAACTGGTGATAATCCGGTTACGACGCATCAACGGCTTCGGCAAAATACGGCTGGCCGTGTAGGACTGATCGTACACACCGGGGATATATGCTTTTCGTCCCGCACTGCTCTTTTCTCCGGTCTTCGCCCCTGTCTGTCCCGATGTTGTTCCTGTGCCGCCACGGCTCTTTGCGGTCTGTGATGAGGTCTGACCTTGCATACTGTCGAACGTTGTTCGTGCACTTTTAGTACTGCGAGTTGCTCCGTGCTGCTGCTCCCACTCTCTTCTGCGGCGTTCATACTCTTCCTTTGACGTGGAAGGATCCGCGGTCTTCTTCAGATTCCGCTGACGTTCCCACTCCGCCTTTCTCCGCTCAAACTCTGCCTTGTCGCTTTTTGACTTGTCCGAGTTTTTCTGGCTGGCCACAAAGATGATCAGACCGATCGCTACGATCCAAAAAATCGGCGTAATCGACCCGATGAACGCAGTGATGATCGCAAAGGTCAGCAGTCCCTTGAACAAATCACTCTTCTTTTTATCTGACTTATTTCCCAGAAAGAAAGCTAAAAAAATGAAAAATAAAATGATGTTCATAAAATTCCCCCATGCCTCGTATCACTTAAGGCAAACACCTTTAGTATACACGAAGAACGGGGGAAGTGCAATGCAGTTTCTCAGTTCTGATTGATTTTTAAGATTTTTCTGTGCAGAAACACTATTTTTTCTTGCGTTCCCGCACACAGGCAGACAGCAGATACTCAATCTGACTGTTGATAGAACGAAAGTCCTCCTCGGCCCAAGCAGCCAATTCCTCCCACAGCGAAGGGGCCAGACGAAGCAATATCTGCTTTTTCGCCTTCTCCTGCTCCTTCAAGGTCTTTTCTTTCGCTTTAACCGCCTTCTCTTTCGCTAAGATCTCTTTCTCCAGCAAATTAAGGCGCTCCAGTTTTTCCTGAAGCCTCTGCTCTCTCTCCTCCAGCCTCTGCTGGCTGTCCATCATCTTCTCATCGCCTACGATATCCGACATGTTCTCAGTCATCGACACGGGCCGGCTCCTTTCTCTGTCTCATTTTCATCGGCATGCTAACTCAGCACATTTTCATCAATAGATGGATCCGCTGTTCACGATAGGCTGTGCATCCTTGTTTCCACAGAGAACCACGAGCAGGTTGCTCACCATCGCGGCCTTTCTCTCCTCGTCAAGAACCACGATTTCCTCCTCGCTCAACTGGTCGATCGCCATCTTTACCATGCTGACCGCGCCCTCTACAATCTTCTGACGGGCTGCAATGATTGCCACCGCCTGCTGTCTCTGAAGCATCGAGGATGCAATCTCGTCGGAATATGCCAGATGATTGATACGTACTTCCTGAATCTCCAGACCGGCATCGGCCACACGCTTCTGAAGTTCCTCCTTCATACTCTCTGCGATCGCTGTGCTGGATCCACGAAGTGTCAACTCGTCGGTATCATCCTCCATCGTGTCGTAAGGATAAAGGCGCGCCGCATTTCGCACGGTGGAATCACACTGAATTGAAAGGAATTTCTTATAATTATCCACATTGAACACTGCCTTGGTAGGACTTGCCACGCGCCAAATCACCACCGTACCGATAATGATCGGGTTGCCCAGTGCATCATTGACCTTCTGCTTTTCGTTGTTAAACGTCATCACTTTCGTAGAGACCTTCTTGCTGAGGGTTGCCGAGGCGCTTACCTGAGTCGTTCCGTTGGGCTGCACCTGAACCGCACCGCCAAGCCCCTCAACAGTGGGGTTGTAGCCGCTCGCAAAAGGATTCGTAAAGTAAAAACCGGACTTGCGGATCGTGCCGTAATACTGGCCGAACAGGGTCATAACAAGAGCCTCGTTCGGGTTAATCACATGAAATCCGGCAAAGCCAATACAACAAGCAACAAACCAGATAGTTGAAACAATCAGACCAATCACGCCCAACGCGATCATCTCCGCATCCAGTGCAAATGCGCTGGCGATAATGCCGCCGACAGACAAAAGCAGCATGGCGATAATCGTTAACAGCATCAGGATGCCATTCATGGGAACAATCTCGCGCTCCTCCACATTGAGATATGCGCTCTTTTCATTTGAAACACTCATAGTGCCCTCCTTGATATCACACGAAGTTTAGATTTGTGTGTGATATTATTTTGATATCATTATAGAATCATTTTTGTGATTTGTCAAGGAGAAAGATAAGAAGAAATCGAAAAGGTCAAAAACCTCTGTCTAAAAAGGGTCAAAAAATATCCGTCTTGACAAAATATGCTTTTTTCAATATAATAATAACAGTAAATATTGTTCGCCGCCACTGGCGACTGATAAGTGAGTGGCTGGAAAATATTGCTCGCCGCCACCGGCGACCGATAAATGGGTGGCTGGAAAATCAAGAAAACCCTGTCTGAGGATAGGGTTTTTTCATTCTTATTTTTCTTAAGAAAGGAGGAATTGGATGACTCAATTCCGAGAAGGCTACGTCTACCATATCAAAGATGAATTTTTTGAATACATCAAAGATGACAAACTGATGAAAAATAAAGAACATGGTTCCTACCGCCCCACATTCTATTGTATCAAAGATTCTCTCACTTCACTTCTATGGGTTGTCCCCATGAGTTCCAAAGTTGACGAAAAATATCAAGCACTTTACGACAAACAAATGAAAACCTACGGAAACTGCCTAACGATTGTAATTGGTGAATTTGATCAGAAAAAGGCTGCATTTCTTTTGCAAAATATTTTTCCAATCACAGAACATTATTTAGATCATGTACATAGCAGAGATGGCAAACCAGTGCGTGTTCACACAGAGCTTCAGCAAACAATTCGCACAAACATGAGGAAAATCTTTGCACTGATGAAACGTGGAAAAAAATTAGTATTTCCAGACATTCAACGCATCGAACACTTGATGCTTGAAGAATTACGTCAACACACTTCAACAGAGTAATAGGACTTGAAAAGGCAGACCATCCTATCCATGATCTGCCTTTCACTATACAACCTACGCAATAATCATTCCGCTCTTTTGCATCTGCTGAATATCATAATCCGTGATCAGAGAATACACATTTGCTCCGTATTTTTCTTTCATCAGCACCGTCCCGGACTTTTCTGTAAGGCAATGACACCGATTGACAATAACAATAATAGCTTCAATCCGCACATCTGCTACTGCCCGTAATTGTGAAATTCGTTCATCCATACTACGCCCGGTCCCCATTACATCATCGATGATGATCAGCCGTTCACCTGTCTGCGGTGTATGTCCACAGAGTATTCGTCCTCTGCTATCCGGCCGCTGTCGATCATAGCAATAGTGTGTTGTAACCCCGTATTTCTGATATAATGCAACTGCTGTCGCTGCCGAGAATCCGATTCCATGATATGCCAACCCCATAATTGTATCAAACTCAAGATGGTTTTCACGGATACAATCTGCAAACGCCTCACCGATCTTGCTAATTTGAGCATTTGTTGTGAAACGCTCAGAGTTAATATAGTAGTCCGGTCTGACATCATTTACATTGTTAACATCCTTACGACATAGTATCTGGTTTTTTATCATAAAGTTGATTAATCGTTCTTTATCTGTCATCACATTCAACTTATATCCAAACAATTCATCTGTCGTAACGCCAAAATAGGTTGCTAACGCCGGAATCATCATAATATCCGGTAACGTTGTATCATTCTCCCACTTTGAAACGGCTTGATATGTCACACCTAAACTTCCAGCCAATTCCTCCTGTGTCACACCCATTGCTTTGCGAAGACACTTAATCGTACTTCCTATCGAATTCATACAAAACCTCCTATCCTATCTTTCCCGCCAGCACTGATTGGTATATCTGAATTATAGGACGGAAGGAGTTGTAATACAATAACGCCTCAAGTTTATTTTGCTCAACCCGCAGTTGAACCGCCAGTCATCTTAAGCATCTCCTCCAAATACGGCAACGGTACCAATTCCCCCCGCTCCCGCATCGCAAACAGTTCCTCCGCGTTGGTCTGTAGATTTAGCCACCCTTGCACATATCGATCCAGTTCCGGTTGAATCTGCGGATAGGTCAGCTTCTCAGGCAATGTGTCCATCAGGCAAACCTCCCCGATCTCCGACGCTTCCGGCAATGCCTCCAAGGTTTTGACTGTCGCAAAAAATAACATCCCGTAATCATTGTACTGATAGATGGCCACCGGCCGAATGTCCGCTTCAACCGCTCCGGTTTCCTCCCAGAGTTCACGTCTCGCCGTTTCTTCGATCGTCTCTCCGTGCTCGTGATGACCGCCCGGAATCTCCCATGTCTCACGCCGTTTGTGGCGACAGAATATCCACTTATCCTCATATCTGGCAACGATCACCGCATATTTCAAAAGATGTTTATCGACTTCATCTATTCCATAAAACTTTACTTCGGACATATCCACCGCTCCTGTTCTCTCGTTTTCCAAAAGACAAATGCCGGAGATGCGTTCAAGTACACCTCCGACATCCATTATAGCACATACTGCACAAAAGAACAAGTGTTCGATAAAATAATTTATGCGGTAACTTCTCTCAGTCTGGCCACGTTTTCCGACATCGAACCTTCCTTCGAAAAAATACTGGAGGTGCCTCCGACAAAGATATTTGCACCGGCCTCACGCATCAGCTTTGCATTTTCGAAGCTGACATTTCCGTCCACCTCAATCTCGATATGCTCATATCCGTTATGATTCAAATACTCGCGCAGTTCCCGAATCTTCTTCAGCGTGGACTTCACCAGCTTCTGGCCTGCAAAGCCCGGATTTACCGTCATCACCAACACGCAATCCACGTCATCCAACACACTTTCAAGCATACAGATCGGTGTCCCCGGATTGATCGCAACCATCGGCTTTGCGCCGCGCGCGCGAATACTTGCCAGCACCTTCTGCAGATGACAGGTTGCCTCCGCATGAACAGCCACGTAATCATTCTCTCCGAACGCAAACCAATCCAGTTTATTCTCCGGGTTTTCAATCATCAGATGAATGTCCAGCGGGATCGAGCACTTTGCTTTCAGACTCTTGATAAAATCTGTGCCCAATGTATAGTTCCCCACAAATTTTCCATCCATGATGTCCACATGGATATACTCGATGTCATTCTGCTCAAATTCTTTGACACTGTTCTCCAGATCAAAAAAATCCACACACATGATTGAAGGTGAAAGTTTACTTGTCATCTTTATACCTCCTCCGTATTCATGTTCAGAATCACTTTGTTGCAAAACTCAGTTCGGTTCTTCAGCACTTCAAACGCCTCGTTGCACTGACTCAGCGGGATTTTGTGCGTGATCAGCGGCTTCACATTCAGTCGACCTTCTGCCAACGCTTTGATGCTCTCCTCCCAATCGTTCTGCTTCTCACTGTAAGAAGAATTCCATGTTCCCAGAACGGTCAATTCTTTTCGCATGATGTGCCAGTAGGTGTTCTGGGAAAGAACAACCTCTCTCGCGGGATTGCCCATGAGCACCACCGTGCCGTAGGGTTTTACCGCCTCCAGGCATTTTTTCAATGCATCTCCGTATCCGGTTCCCTCAATCACCTTGTTGATCTCGCAGGTCGGATCATACTCCTTGAAGCCCATTGTCTTCGCAAACGCGATCTTCCGCTCATCAATATCAAAGTAATAGACTTCGTCCGCGCCAAACGCCTTCGCCCACTGACCGGCGATCAGGCCGATCGGGCCGGCTCCGGAGATCAGCACGTGATCTCCCTTTTCGATCTTCAGCTTCAACACCGCATGACGAGAAACTGAGATTGGCTCGCACATTGCTCCCTCATCGTAGCTGATATTCTCCGGCAACGGGACCAGATTCCAACGCTTCACCGCAATGTATTCCGCCATTCCACCGTCTCTTCGTGAGCCGTAGTAGTCATAATCCTTGCACGATGCGTAATTTTCGTCTTTGCAGGAATCACAGGAAAAACAGGGCAACAGAGGAAATACCGCAACGCGGGCACCAACCAGTTCACCCTTCGCGTCCTCCACCACTTTCCCGGCAAACTCATGCCCGATGACGGTCGGAAAATGATAAGTTCCTTTCGTGTACACACGTGGCACATCGCTTCCGCAGATGCCGCAGCTCTTTATCTCGATCAACACCTCGTCTGCTTCACACTTCGGAACCGGTATATCTTCATAGCGCAGATCATTGATACCATGTAAATTTGCAACTTTCATCGTGACAGACCCTTTCCTTTTCATTATCTTTATCGTATAATAAAGAAAGGAAACGGTCAATCATTGGCGATAATTCTGAAAAACAATCGCATAATCAGCCTTATTTGAAAACAATCGAAAGGAAACGAAAGAAATGTTCAACACCGAGCGTCAGGAAGCAATTTTAAATCTGGTAATTCAAAAGAAAAGTATCAGCGTGAAGAAACTGTCTGAACTGTTGTATGTCAGTCAGCCCACAATTCGCCGCGATCTCAGTGAATTGGAAAAACAGGGGACAGTAAAGCGCACCCACGGCGGTGTGATGCTCAGAAAAGTTGCAGATAATGAGGTGCCTCTGGTTTTCCGCGAGGAGCAGAACAACCTCTCAAAGCGTGCCATCGCAGAAAAAGCATCCAAACTGATCAGCGATGGGGACGTGATCTTTCTGGATGCTTCTTCGACAGCTTCTTATTTGATTCCTTATCTGGAAAAATTTAAAGACATTATTGTCATCACCAACAGCCCGAAAACCTCCATCAAACTGGGAGAACGACAAATCAAAAACTACTGTACCGGCGGACTGCTGCTACTCCATTCCATCGCCTATGTGGGAAGTGATACCGAGAATTTCATCTCCAAGATCAATGCCGACATCTTTTTCTTTTCCTCCCGCGGCATCACCCAAGACGGGGTGATCACCGATTCATCCATCGAGGAGGCTACGGTGAAAAAGGCGATGATGAAAAACGCTGCCAAATGCTATTTTCTGTGCGACAGCAGTAAAATCGGACAGAAATATATGTACAATATTGCGAATGCAAGGGAGATCGATGGGGTGATCACCGAGTTGAACTGAGCATCATTCTCTCTCCTTCAGCTCCTCCACAATCCGCTCATACATCTCTTTATCAATCACGTATTTCTTGCGGTACAATACAAACCCCACCACGATACAGATCAGCGGGAAGATCAGCATCGCCACCTTCATCATCCACAGAGACGAGGTCTGAACCGTCGCTGCCGCTGCCAGTTTATCTGCCTGTGTTGTTGCCGCTGCGTACTTCTGCTCGATATCGTTGATACCGGATAAAATCAGTGTCAGACCGACCACGCCGGAGCCGACTGCACCGCCCAGCTTATTGATGAAGGGCTGTACCGCAAAGGTGACCGATTCATTGCGCTTGCCCAGCTTCCAGTGACCATACTCCACGGTATCTGCAAGGAACACCAGCATCAGCGTCTGAATAAATGCCTGTGCAAAGAACAGGATCAGTCCGGAAACACCGATCAGCAGCATATTTTGGAAGGGAGCGAGGAAAAACAGAATGTACGCCACACAAACCGCCACCATTGATCCGAAATAGAGCTGCTTTCTGGTCCATTTCGCCGAGAATTTCGGAAACAGGGAAAGCGCTGTCAACTGAGCTACCGCCAGCACTGCCGCAAACACCATATACATGTTCTCATCCTGGTATGCATAACGGAAATAGTACACTCCGAACGAGGTGGTTGTACAGTAACCGATCATGAACAACGCCATCGCGATGGCAGTCACCATCAACTGATCATTTTTAAATAATACTTTCAGCATTCCGCCGAGAGTCGTGTGTTCCTGCTTCGCAAGGCCGGAACGATCTTCCTTCACACCGAGCAGGGTGAACAACTGGAATATCCACAGAATCGCAACTACGATCAGGGTAAACACCAAATAACACTTGTCACCGAAGGGTGCGAAAATCGTGGGAATCTGCGTGTAGAGAATCACCACCGAGAACATACCCACGCTCGCACAGATACGCGCAAATGCTACGATACGTTCCCGCTCCTTCTGATCCTTGGTCAACGCAGGCATAATCGCCCAGTAAGAAATGTCATTGGTCGTATATGCCATGCCCCACAATAGATAAACCACCGCAAACAGGGCAATATACTGTCCCTCCGCCAGATGGAAGTTCGAAAACAACAAGATTGTTAAAAGGCCGGATGTAATCATGCCGAACAGGATCCAGGGTTTGAATTTTCCCCAGCGGGTCTTTGTGTTGTCCACAATCGTGCCCATGATGGGATCGTTCAGTGCATCAAACACTCTGAACACCATCATCAGGGCGGTGATGATACCGAGTCCTTTGTTGGACACACCGATTACTCCGGTGATGTAATTGATCAGATACATACTAACCAGACTGTACAGCATATCGCGGCCAATGGTTCCGAAGCCGAAACAATAGCGGTTTCTGATTACCTGATTATCATTCTTCATGAACTTATCCTCTCTGTTCCTTCGCTAATGCGAATATCTCAACCTTACTCGCCAAAATTGATCTTGATTCCACCGCCGCTATTGCTATCACCGGAATTAATCTCCAGATATGGTGACAACCTCTGTGCAATGTTGATGATCGGCATGGACTGGATGTATACCTTTCCGGGACCGGTGATCCGGGTGTGGAACAGTCCTTCTCCGCCGAAGAACAGATTCTTCGCACCTTTCACTGTCTGTACATCCATCGTACAGCTCTCGGTCATTGCCGCCAGATAGCCGGTGTCCACGATGATGCTCTCACCGATGCCCAGCTCGTATTCTTTGCAGTGGCCGTCAATTTCCAGAAATACAAGCCCGTTTCCGCTGATTTTCTGCATGATGAATCCCTCGCCGCCGAACAAGCCTTTACCGATCTTCTTCTGGAAATAGAGCGACAGATCAAGCCCCTTCTCCATAGCAAGAAAGCCTCTCTTCTGCACAATGATCCCGTGTCCTTCCGTCACCTGATAGGGGATAATGGAACCGGGGAAGGTGGACGCAAACGCGATCATCCCCGCACCACCCTCCGGCGTATATTCATTCATAAAAATAGATTCACCGGAAAACAATCTGCCGAGAGCTTTTTTGAAACCACCTCCGCTGTTCGTCTCCATCTTCATATTGGGACTCATCCAACTCATGGCACCGCTCTCCGTGCAGAGAGTCTGCCCCGCTTCGGGATAACAAATCACAACGGGCAAATGACCGCCTTCGATTTCATACTTTAACATATCAAGCGCCTCCTTCTTTTTTTGCTATGACTCTATCGTTCTATCTTCTCATCGTTCCGTATGCATACTACTGAGTCGTCTTCACGACGCGGAATTCAAAGGGCTTCAGTATCAGACCATTTTCTTTTCCGTAATTTCCGATCAGCACGTCTCCGTTCACTGCACTGATTTTTTGCACTTTCCGGCCCATATTACAGATCACGGTGACCTTCTCCTCCTTCGCTTCGCGCTCAAATATGTACACATCCTTCGGCGAGGAAAGTTTCCGGTAATCGCCGGACAGTAGCGCTTCGCTGTTCTTCCGGATGCGGATCATCTCGCGGTAGAACGCCAAAACACCATTCTCTCGCTTTTCCTCCGCCTCCACATTGATCGTCTCACAGTTCGGATTCACCGCCAACCAGGGCTTTCCGGTGGTAAATCCGCCATGCTCACCGGCAGTCCACTGCATCGGTGTTCTGGCATGATCACGGGTGGTTTTTCGGATCAGACTCCAGCGAAGCGCCGGCCACATCCCCATCTTCTTCGCCGTGGCATCGACGGTATGACTTTCCACATCCTCGATATCGTCCAACGTTCTAAACGGATAATTGGTCATACCAATCTCCTGTCCCTCGTAGAGATATGCGGTTCCTCTGAGGCAGAGATTCAATCCGCCAAGCATCTTCGCACTGACCTCTCTAAGTTCGCCCTCGTCGCCGAAACGGCTCACCGAGCGGGGCTGATCGTGATTTTCCAGATAGTTAGCGGTCCACTCCATCTCCCGCTGCCATTTGTCCAGACTCCGGATCAATCGTTTCGGCCGGTAAGGCACCTTGAACCACTTCACACCAATCTGGTCGCACTCCATGTGCTCAAAGCCGAACACCATGTCCAGCTCTCCGCGTTCACGGTCGCAAAGCTCTCCGGCCATCTTTGTGTCCACCATCACCGTCTCGCCCACCGTGAAGCAGTCATACTTGGAAAGCACGTCCTTTCTCAGTCTGCGCAGAATATCGTGATTGCCCTCAGTGGAGAGATAGTGCTCCAGTCCGGTCAGCGCCAGTTGCTTCTTTCCATCCTCCAGCGTATTCTTATAGAGAATATTGATCACATCACAGCGGAATCCGGCGATCCCACGATCCAGCCAGAAGCGCAGGATATTGCACACCTCGTCGTAGACCTTCGGATTGTGCCAGTTCAGATCCGGCTGCTTCTTCGCGAACAGGTGCAGATAATACTCGTCATCGCCCACCGGTTCCCACACATCACCGGCAAAGAAAGAACCCCAATTGTTCGGCACCTTTCCGTCCTTGCCCTTGCGGAAAATATAATAATCCCGGTAGGTCTCATCGCCTGCCAATGCCTTCTGAAACCATGCATGCTCGTCAGAGGTGTGGTTGATGACTAGATCCATGATGATCCGGATCCCACGGTCCTTCGCCTTAGCGATTAACCGGTCCATGTCCTCCAATGTGCCGAAATCCGGGTGAATGTCGCAATAGTCCGAGATATCGTAGCCGTTATCACAGTTCGGGCTGGGATAGACGGGGCTCAGCCAAAGGATGTCCACGCCCAGACTTTTCAGGTAGTCCAATTTGGAAATAATGCCGGGAATATCGCCGATACCGTCCCCGTTGCTGTCGCAAAACGATCGGGGGTAGATTTGATAGACGATGCCGGAATGGTACCAGTGGTTGTTCATACTCGTCTCCTTACACTAACTTACTTTTGTCAAACTCATCTAGTCACTTCGCCGCCTGCTCCCGATTCATCCGGCAGATATCTGCCAGACAACACCGATCACAATAAGGCTTCGTCCGCGCCGTGCACACAGCGCGACCGTGATCCACCAACCGGTGACAGAGGTCATTCCCCTCCTCCGGCGGCACAATCTTCCAAAGCGCCATCTCCACTTTCTTCGGATCCTTCACATCGTCCACCAGACCGATGCGGTTCGCCAGCCGGATACAATGGGTATCTGTCACGATGGCAGGCTTTCCGAACACATCGCCCATGATCAGGTTCGCGCTCTTTCGACCCACACCGGGCAGCTTCATCAGATCTTCGAAGCGATCAGGCACCTGACCGCTGTACTCGTCCCGCAGCATCCGCATACATGCACTGATATCTCTCGCCTTGCTGTTTCCGAGGCCGCAAGGGCGCACATACACTTCGATTTCTTCCGGTTCCGCCGCCGCAAGCGCCTCAATACTGGGATAGTCCGCAAACAGCTTCTCCACCACCACATTCACGCGGGCGTCGGTACACTGTGCCGCAAGGCAGACACTGACCAGCAATTTCCAAGCCTGATCATATTCCAGCGTACAATCCGAATCCGGGTACTCTTCTTTTAAGCGTTTTATGACTTCCAAGGCAAGTTCCTGCTTGGTCATGATTGATATCCTCCTGTGGTGTTAATTCCCGCTTTTCTTCTCGTTCAGCTATGCTTTTTACGCTTCTTTCTCCAGAATATGACGGATCACCGTCGCGATATTCTCCGCCATACAGAGGAAACCTGCATCGTTGGGATGAATCGCGTCCATAGTGTATTCGTACTGATTCGCACCATGAAAGAAACTCATACCGTCGATAAAATACACATTCTCATCGCCCGCCTGACGCGCCTTCAGATAAGAGGACATCACCACGTCGCGACGTTTCAGTATCTCCGGCTGAACCCGAATGCACGTCCAGTAATTGGGGCGGCTGATCATAATATAGGGCAGATCCGGATTCTTCGCGCGGATCGTCTCATACAGCGGATAATGGGTGGCTGCCAGATGCTCGACCGTCGGCGCATTGTGATCATAATCGCAGACAAATACACTCATCGGCAGGGTCGCCATATATTCTGCCAACGCCTGTTCGCCCTTCGCCTTTCCGGAAAAGCCCAGATTCTGAACGTCCACATTCAACATCCGTGAGATCATCGACGGATAAATATTTCCCGGACGACTAGCTGCAGTACCGTGAACAATCGATGAACCGTAGATCACCACAGGATCGAATTCGCGATACTTCCGCCCTTCGCTCAATCTTGCCCCCGGCTTCACACCGATCTCCAGCGACTCCACGCAGGCATGCACCGGCATGTTCAGCGTATATGAACGGAACACTTCCGCTCCCAACTCAACAACCTGCTCATAACTGTCCACCATATCGTAAGGCATTCTGAACTCCCTCACATAGCGGCTGCCAAACTCTCCATCAATATATAAATCGTAGCCGGTGGTCGAAACCAGCGTCAGGTGTGACGAGCGTCCCACCGCGCGATACTTTGCACGCACCGCAATATACGGTGAATCCGTGGAAAAGCGGATACGTCCGCCGGCACTCTCGCGCTGCAACTTATCCACACCGGGACTGGTCGCCTCTCCGACCTCCATCGGCAAACGGTGGAAAAATGGCTCCGTCTCCGGTTGATAAAGACCGTAGATCGAAAACGGTGCGTTTCTGACATCATGCCACTCTATCGGCACATCTTCATTCGTCGTATTTACTACCATATTCTGATCAATATTAATATAATTCTCCATAAAAACGCCCTCCGTCAACAAATTATCTTAAAAATAGTTTATCATATCATGTGGAAAATCACAAGACAAATTGGGGGCTATGCAAATTGTATTTTCGTTGTTGCACTTGTCAGTCTGTGTGTGCAGATTTTCAAGGACAAAAAGGAAGTAGCCGCCACTATGCTCACTAGTGACGGCTGGTTTTTGTAACAGCTAGTTACTTGAGGGGATAGCCGCTCCGGCTTCCCGATGAAGTTAATATACCATATTACTTTCAAGATTTCAAGTACCCGCATTTTTTTCTGCCATGTCCGAGTATTAAGAAAAATGTTGACTAATATAAAAAATATTTTCTATATTGAAAGTGAAAGGTGCTGCCGAAAGACGGTTATCCCCCGAAACTGTTAGATACAAAGAAGTAACTGCTAGTTTGTTGGGCTAGAGCGGTTACTTCTTTGTATCTATGTACGCGATAATAAGTTTTACAACCAACTTATTGGCAGTGTCATACCTCACACTCACCTTTATTATCTAATCCGAAAGCCTATTTCTCCACAAATAAATATAAGCAAAAACACAAATATCCCAAATCCCGGATTTTCCAAACCACCAGTGGTAACAGCGAAAAACAATCCTAAAACTGCACTGGCTAATGCAATGACCAGTTCATTTGATTTTCTTTCTCTATCACAACACTCTCTCGCCATAGTTATTGAATCTTTATAATCCCCGAGTGAATCGAATATTATTTGTGCTTTTTTAGCAGATTCTGTATCCAAAATACCTTTCTGACAAAGTTCTTTAGCTTCTAAATACAATTTCTCCTTTTCTTTTTCTCTGTATTCTTTTATTGAAGACACAGAGTCTAAAACGCTGTCCAATTGTCTTGTAATTGAAAGCAATGAACTTTCTGATGACGAAAGCGATCTGCTCGAATTACTAACCTCATGCTCATAATAAGCACGGTTTGCATCGATTTCTGCATTATTTGACGCAGTATTAGCCGCTGCATATATTCCTGCCCCCACGCCTCCAATGCCTTGACCAATTCCACCTGCAATAAACGGGTCAACTTTATGTGTTTTTAAAGCATTTTGATATCCCATACGGTTCCATGTATCATCAACCAGATTACTATAATAATTTGAAAAGACAGATGAAAACCGATCATAAAGTTCACTAATTTCCGAATTTTTCTCACTACCATGTGCCATTATAAGATAGTTCTTTTTGTTATCGCTAATCTCCTTAATCAATCTGGTTTCATATGCTGTCAACATATATTCCCCTCTCTTTTATGAATTTACAGAATGTCGTTACGAGTAAAACTAACTTTTCGTTTTATTTTTTATTATTCAACCACTTCTACCCAAATGCTACTAGCATATGTGCTATCTTTAGGCAATTCATATATTACAGTATGCCCCTCATATGTAGAGAACAAGTATGGCTGAACATATATAAAATCTTGAATTTTATCAATTCCCCCTAAGTGCCATCCTCTAAAATACAAGTCTTCAGTTTGTCTTGTGTGTATTTGATAATACTTATCCAAATACTCTGTCTCTGTGACGCCTATTGCAAAATCTCCGAAATATTGATATGAAACCGTCACTATATCTCCATTTGATTTTATAGCTCGATTATATTCTTTCATATGTGTGCTCGAATCATCATAATATCCGCCTTTTCCCTTTTGTGTATAAATTACACTCTCTTTTCCTTTTACGTATTCATCTATATCACCTTGAGAGATTTTAACTGGTCCATAAAAAGCTAGATGTGCAAAGTAGTCTACCATTTCTATTTTTTCAAGAAATGATTTACTCTCTGGCATATATGTAATATGCAGATATTCATTAATGTAATTATTTTTGTATCCACACTTTTCTAATACAAGCAATATTTTTCTAAACATTGTACTATTCTTTTCATTATAAAGTGTGTCTAAAGTTACCTTGATAAAACTTACTAGCTCCTCATTTTCTAAATATCTTTCGATTTTTCGTTCACGACATTTTTGTTCCATAGACTCAGTTTTTTCTGTTTGAATAGCCGTAGCTATAGACGCTTTTATCTCCATGATATCTCTACTTGTATAATCCGGTCCATAACATGCGGATAAAACAAGTAAAATACAAACAAATAAAAGACTCCATCGTTTTGTCATAATTCTCATAAACATTTACCTCCTGAATAAACTCTTTTTTAGTATTATATTCGTTTTTACGAAGATATTCAAGTACTAGAATATATTTTATTCTAAAAATATCTTGATATCTGGAGGCAAAACATGATTGATTATTCCCCATTCTGGCGCACACTTGAATCCAGCCCCGATAATTGGTACACCCTGACCAACAAACATCACTTATCTCACAGCACGCTACACCGACTTAAACACAATATGGATGTCTCGACCAAAACACTAAATGATCTCTGCCGCATCCTCAATTGCCAAATCGCTGATATCGTCCAATACATTCCATCAAACACCGATCAAACATTATAAGAGGAGGAGTACAACTTCACCGTACTCCTCCTCACTCATTGACACCCCCGCTTCATTTGAGTATACTTTATACTAGAAGCGAATTTGCATTCTTCATCCG
>JAFQDI010000058.1 GCA_017416055.1 Lachnospiraceae bacterium | reverse complement strand
GGGGGTGTGTTCAGACCGCGGATGGATTTGAATATACACGTTACAGTAGCTGCTGCAATGCAGATCAGGGGATTTACTATTACACGACCTATGATCAGTTTGAGGTGGCTTCAATCAATATGCACAATGTGGATCTGAATCAATCTGTCCTATACACCTATGATATCCATCCAAGTCTTTGACTGTTCAAAAAGGCACCCATCATGGATCGTACGCATAGAATAAAGCAGAAAAGCGAGTGTCTAACATGTTGGTGTTAGAGTGGAGGGGTTTGATGCGGATCTGTGAACTTAAGCATAAAGAAGTAATCAATATCTGTGACTGCTGCCGATTGGGCGTTATTACCGACGTGGAGTTTGACCCTTGCTCCGGCCACATCAAAGCGTTTATTGTTCCGGGACCGGGACATTTGTTCAGCCTATTTGGAAGGGACAGTGAGTTTGTGATCCCATTTTCCTGTGTGACGCAGGTGGGAGACGATATTGTGCTGGTAAATATCAATGCAGAGGAGAGACTGAGGAAGTGTTGTGAGTGAGGGAGTCTATTCAAAAGATAAAATTGACATTTCCTTTATTTACCGCTATAATCATTTTAGCATCAGGATAGGGTATGATTTACTGATGTGGAAACCACTGATTGTGTCGCAAAAGGAGAAACAACATGAGATGCCCTTATTGTAACCATGAAGAATTGAAGGTAATTGACTCTCGTCCGATGGACGACTTAAATGCGATTCGCCGTCGCCGTCAGTGTGATGGGTGTGGACGCCGATTCACCACGGTTGAGCGGGTTGAGACGATTCCGCTGATGATCGTGAAGAAGGATAATACCCGCGAGGCGTATAACCGTTCGAAGATCGAGAAAGGCGTTTTAAGTGCTTGCCATAAGCGCCCGGTTTCTGTCGAGGCGATGAATCAAATGATTGATGAGATTGAGGCCGAATTGTATCAGATGGACAGCAAGGAGGTTCCATCCACCATTGTTGGCGAGCTGGTCATGGACAAGCTGAAAGAACTGGATGAGGTTGCATATGTGCGTTTTTCCTCCGTATATCGCGAGTTCACCGATGTACATACATTTATGAAGGAATTGGAAAAGCTATATAAAAAGAAAAAGAGGTAATTATGTTTTCCTACTTTTATCCGGACAAATGGATCGACTCTGTTTATGCCTATGATTTTGATGCGGCGAAGCGTGCAGGCTATCGGGCAGTTTTATTTGATGTGGACAACACATTGGTTCCTCACGGTGCTCCGGCCACAGAGGAGACAATCCGGCTGTTTGAGCACTTGAGAGCACTGGGATTTTCTACTTGCCTGATGTCAAACAATAAAGAACCGCGTGTAAAGTCCTTCGCGGCACAGGTGGACAGCCCATACCTCTATAAGGCAGGTAAACCACTGAAAAAGGGATACGAAAAAGCGATGGAGTTAACCGGGACAACACCGAAGGATACACTGTTTATCGGTGATCAGTTGTTTACCGATGTATGGGGAGCAAAACGTTGTGGAATATATTGTATTTTAACCAGACCTATTGACCCGAAAGAAGAGATTCAGATCGTTTTCAAGCGTTATCTGGAAAAAATTGTGTTGAGAGAGTACAAGAAAAAGATGCGCTGAGGCAGATTTGGCCGGAAGAAAATGAAAAAGAGTCCTAAATTCGAAAATAGCCCTTGAAATTATGAGAAATATGTAGTAAAATTTGCAAAGATATTATTGCCATGAGAGGGCAATGATCACTTGATTATCCTAAGGAGGAATTAATTTATGGTATCAGCTGGCGATTTCCGTAATGGTATGACCGTTGAGATTGAGGGAAATGTATTTCAGATTGTTGAGTTTCAGCATGTAAAGCCCGGTAAGGGAGCTGCTTTCGTTCGTACAAAGCTGAGAAACATTATCAGTGGTGGTGTGATCGAGAAGTCTTTCCGTCCCACCGAGCGTTTTGAGAATGCTCATATTGACCGTGTAGATATGCAGTATCTGTACAATGATGGTGAGTTCTACAACTTCATGGACGTTAACACCTTTGATCAGATCGCTCTGACCGATGAGCAGGTAGGCGATGCACTGAAGTTTGTTAAGGAGAACGAGATGGTTAAGATTTGCTCTTATAAGGGCAACGTATTCTCCATTGAGCCCCCTCTGTTCGTAGAACTGGTGATCACTGACACTGAGCCCGGATTCAAGGGCGACACCGCTACCGGTGCTACCAAGCCCGCTACCGTTGAGACCGGCGCAGTTGTATATGTACCTCTGTTCGTTAACCAGGACGACAAGATCCGTATCGACACCAGAACCGGTGAGTACATGGCGAGAGCATAATTTTTGCGAATGATAGAGGCTGCTGCAGATGATGCAGCAGCCTTTGTTGTCTTTTGGTGTTTGTTCGAAAGGGGTAATTTGATGAAATATGCGTTGATCGCGCTCGGCGTTGTCTTATTTTTTATGGTAGAATATCGGATTGAATTGAAACGCAAAGAAAAACAGGTGCGTGAGCGAGATCGCAATTTATGGGGACATCTGTCAGAGAAGCGGTACACGAAGGATCAGCTTCAGATGATCGCCTCCTATCATCGCGGACAGGTGGATGGATTTGGGATCGATGATATTACCTGGAATGATCTGGCGATGGATGAGGTGTTCATGAAACTGAATACCACCTATTCCTCGGTGGGAGAGGAATACCTATATCACACCTTGAGAACCCCTGTTTTTTCACAGGACGAGCTGGATAAGCGCTCCAATCTTTGTGATCTATTTGCGAATGATAAAAAGGCCAGAGAGGACGTATCCTTCTATTTAAGCTGTATGGGAAAGAACTATCGGATTCCATTCACAGAATATATCGTTCGTCTGATGGATATGACAGAGAGAAGCAATGTCCTTCATTTGGTCCAGTTCGTTCTTTTGGCGGTTTCAGCGGTATTGACGATTGCTAAGCCTGATTATGGTCTGCCTATGCTTCTTATTATGCTCTTAGTGAATATTGCGAGCTACTATAAAGAAAAAGGGCGTGTTGAGCCGTTTTTTATCTGTATTCAGCGCATTGCGCAGCTGGTGGACAGTTCCGAGAAGATTATTGCGCTTCATGTTGCACAGATGGATGCGATGACGGAAGAGATGGCTGCAGTGACCAGGCAGATTCGTCACGATCTTCGCGGGGCAGGGATGATCCAGAGCGGCGGTTCCATGGGCGGCTCGCTGGTGGATATTATTTTGGATTATCTGCGGATGATCACACATATTGATCTGATGGCGTTCAATCATATTTTTCGCTCATTGAAGCTGCGGGAAAAGGAAGTTTTTCACTTGATTGAGCTGATGGGGCGATTGGAACTGGCTCTTGCGACAGCGTCATTGCGAGAGGCATTGCCGGTATGGTGCAAGCCGGAGTTATCCGGAACGAAGCCCAAACTGAACGCGGAGGAACTCTACCATCCGTTGATCAACGGGGCTGTACCGAACTCGATTGCGACGGATCGTCATGTTCTTCTGACCGGATCCAATGCTTCCGGAAAGTCCACTTTCTTAAAGACAGTGGCGATCAATGCGATCCTTGCTCAGACATTGGAACTGACAGCAGCAAAGAGTTATCGTTCATCCTGGTTCAAGGTATATTCGTCGATGGCCCTCAGTGACAATCTGTTTGAGGGTGAGAGTTATTTTATTGTGGAGATCAAATCACTGAAGCGGATTATGGACAAGATCAGTGACTCCGATTATCCGGTGCTCTGCTTTGTGGATGAGGTCTTGCGAGGAACGAACACGGTGGAGAGAATTGCCGCATCCGCTCAGATTTTAAAGCGTTTCTACGGAAGGAGCGCACTGTGTTTTGCAGCAACCCACGATATTGAATTGACGACGTTGTTGGCCCCCTATTTTGATAATTATCATTTCACTGAGGATGTTCGTGAAAATGATGTCTGCTTCCCGTATCAGTTAAAGAGTGGTCCTGCGACCAGCCGCAATGCGATTCGCCTGCTTGGCGTGATGGGTTACGAGGGAGACTTGACGCGGAAAGCGGAGGAGACGGCAAAGCGGTTTTTGGAGAGTGGAACGTGGTCACTGTAAGGAGAGTCGAGCGATTATGATGAGAGTAAATTTATACACGGATGGCTCTGCCCGCGGGAATCCCGATGGCCCGGGCGGGTACGGAGCTATTCTGCAATACACAGATCCGTCCGGGCAGTTGCACGAGCGCGAATACTCGGCCGGATACGTGAAAACGACGAACAACCGCATGGAATTGATGGCGGTGATCACCGGTTTGGAGGCACTGAATCGCCCGTGCGAGGTTTCCATCTACTCGGACTCGGCCTACGTGATCAAAGCCTTCACTGAGCATTGGTTGGAAAACTGGCAGAAGAAAAACTGGATGCGAGGCAAGAACGATCCGGTGAAAAATATAGACCTGTGGAAACGGCTTTTAAAGGCAGCTGAACCCCACAGGATCACTTGGAACTGGGTGAAAGGACATGCCGGACATCCGGAGAATGAGCGGTGTGATAAACTGGCGACGGATGCTGCGGATCATCGGGCGGAGTTAATAGACGAAGGGGTAGAGAAGTCTGTAAAGTGACGCATTTGAGTAACTTAATGTAGAAATAGGCAGAATTTTCGATGGAAATACACGAAAATCCTTGCTAATCAAGCGTCACTGTGTTAAGATTATAGATTGAAAGATTTTGTGCTGTAACGCAAAGGAGGACGATATGGAACTATACGAAGTGGTACAGTTTTATCTCAAAATGTTTATTTTGATCGGTGCGGCGGTTGCCGGAGCACTGGTTGGCGTTAAAATGCGCAAACGTAAGAATGAAAAAGAAGGACAAGAGTAAACATGAAAGCTTATGGTGTAAACGAATTACGAAAGATGTTTTTGGATTTCTTTGAGAGCAAGGGATTCTTATGCAAGAGCAGCTATTCCCTCGTTCCTCACAATGATAACAGTGTGCTTTTGGTGCCCGCAGGTATGGCACCGTTAAAGCCTTACTTTACGGGACAGGAGGTTCCCCCGAATCCTCGTATGGCTACCTGCCAGAAGTGTATCCGTACCGGCGATATTGAGAATGTTGGAAAGACTGCACGTCACCTGACTTTCTTCGAGATGCTGGGTAATTTCTCTTTCGGCGATTACTTTAAGGAGGAGGCGATTGCTTGGTCTTGGGAGTTTTTGACTAAGGTGGTAGGTCTTGACGCAGACCGCCTGTATCCTTCTGTATATCTGGATGATGATGAGGCATTTGATATTTGGAACAAGCAGATCGGTGTTCCTGCCGAGAAGATCTTCCGCTTTGGCAAGGAGGACAACTTTTGGGAGCACGGTGCAGGTCCTTGCGGTCCCTGTTCCGAGATTTATTATGACCGTGGTGAGAAGTACGGCTGCGGAAAGCCTGATTGCAAGGTTGGCTGTGACTGCGACCGTTATATGGAAGTATGGAACAACGTATTTACCCAGTTCAACAGCGACGGTAAGTGAAACTACGATACGCTGGCGAAGAAGAATATTGATACCGGTATGGGTCTGGAGCGTCTGGCTGTAGTGGTTCAGGACGTGGACTCTGTATTTAGCATTGATACCTTTAAGGCACTGTTGGATGAGGTTTGCCGTATTGCGAAGGCCGAGTATAAGACTGACGCAAAGAAGGACATCTCTATCCGCGTGATTGTTGACCATATCCGTTCCGTGACCTTTATGGTTTCCGACGGTGTAATGCCTTCCAACGAGGGCCGTGGCTATGTGCTTCGCCGTCTGCTTCGCCGTGCCGCACGCCACGGAAGACTCTTGGGCATCGAGGGAAGCTTCCTTGCTGAACTGGCAAAGAAGGTAATTGAGCTTTCCTGCGATGGATATCCCGAGCTTCGTGAGAAGGAGGCGATGATCCTTGCTGTTCTGGAGAAGGAAGAGGAGAGCTTTGCAAAGACCATCGATCAGGGCCTGTCTATCCTTGCTGAGATGGAGTCTGCAATGGCAGCTTCCGGAAGCACGGTATTGAACGGCGCAGATGCGTTTAAATTGTATGATACCTACGGATTCCCCCTTGATCTGACCAAGGAAATCCTTGAGGAGAAGGGATACGCTGTAGATGAGGACGGTTTCAAGGCAAATATGG
>JAFQDI010000057.1 GCA_017416055.1 Lachnospiraceae bacterium | reverse complement strand
TGTCCGGCCATCCCATGGATGAATACAGAAGCACCCTGCGAAAGGCTGGCGTGGCGTCTATTGGTGAGATCATGTCCTGCTTTGAAAACGGTGGGGATCAGTATGCCGATGAGCAGCAGGTCAGAATCGCTGGTGTTGTCCAGCAACTAAAAATGAAGACAACACGGAATAATACAATGATGGCGTATGTGACGTTGGAAGATGATACGGCATCGATGGAGATGCCGGTGTTTTCCAATACGATCAACCAGTATGGCGCATATCTGTCGGAGAACATGTCTGTAGTGGTGCACGGTAAAATTTCGGTCCGGGATGAAAAAGCACCGCAGCTGATCGTCAATCAGGTCATACCGATCGGGGACTTTATGCAGAGTGATCAACCTGCTGCGATTCCCAGAAAAGGGGAACGACTGTATTTGAAGCTGCCGTCTGAACTCGGAAGAGAATATCGACGGGTGCGGCCTGTATTGAATATGTTCCCCGGAAAGCTGCCTGTGGTACTGTATTTTGAAGATACTCAACTGCGGCGGCAGACACATTGTCTGCCGGAACCGGAGCTTTTGCAGGAACTGCGGGAGATTCTCGGAGAAAAAAATGTAGTATTAAAATGAAAATTCAAAAATGGTCTACAAATCTGTTCGTTCCTATGCTATAATCTTAAGTTGAGATATTGGCGTATCAGAAAGGAGACTGTCCATGTTTGGCCGAAAAATAGCGATGCTTTTGATGGTCGGTCTGCTTTTTGTATTGTTGTGCGCAGGCTGTTCTGTTCGCTCCCCGGAGGAACTGTATTCACTGCCCAAGCACTCTGACGAGTATTATGATCTGCAGAAAGCGATCGACAGCGTGATGCAGCAGGACTCTGTCTATGCAGGTCCTTTGTCCGGGTCTAATCAACAGGCGGTGCAATTGTCCGATCTGGATGGCGATGGCGTAGATGAAGCCCTTCTATTTGTCAGAGCCGCAGGTGTAAAGCCGTTAAAAATATTTATTTTTGACCGCCAAGATGAGGTTTACGAGAATGTTGGCGTCATAGAAGGCGACGGAAGCGGTTTTGACGCGGTGGAATACGCGGAGCTGGATGGAGATGGTGGAGTTGAGATCGTTGTCGGGCGACAGCTCAGCGATCAGATTTTGCAATCCATCAGCGCCTATTCCTATCATGATGGAAGTCTCGTTGAGCTGATGTCCGCAACCTATTCCGAGTTTGCTATTACGGACCTTGACGGCGATGATCGGAAAGATATTTTTTTGGTTCGCACGGACGCGGAAGCCAGAAACGGTGTTGCAGAGCTGTATCGTTTCCGGAATGGTATCATGGCCCGGGAGCAGGAAGCGGTTCTTTCTGCCGGCGCGGGACAGGTGAAACGAATCGTTTCCGGTTTTGCGGCGCAGGGCGTACCGGCGGTGTTTGTGGCAAGCAGCTACGAGGCCGATACGATCATTACAGATATTTTCGCGTTTACCGGCAACCAGTTCAGCAATGTTGCCCTGATGGGAGATTCCGGTCTGAACGCACAAACTGTCCGGAACTATCATGTATACGCCACGGATATTGACGAAGACGGTATCATTGAACTGCCGATGCCGGTCGTACTGCCCAGCTCGCTGGCGGGGGAGGAAACCTTCTGGGTGATCGACTGGTACACCCTGACGACTAATGGAGAACGAAATGTCAAGCTTTCAACTTACCATAATTATGCAGCAGGGTGGTATGTGATCCTTCCGCAGATGTGGCGGGATCGGCTGACGGTATCGCGGCAGCACACCGTATCCGGTGTGACCGGTCATGTGTTCTCCAAGTGGAACGGATATGATCATGCACCACAGGAGATTTTTACGATTTTTGCGTTTACGGGTGAGAATCGCCTAAAACTGGCACAGAGCGAAAACAGATTCCTGTTGGCGGAAAAAGGCGACACCGCTTATTCTGCGAAAGTTGGAGATTGTGATTGGGCTAAGCGATTAACAAATGAAGAGTTGTCCGCTATGTTCCACTTTATCTATCAGGATTGGAACACAGGCGAAAGATAAGTAAGGAGAACGAGAATCCTATGAAGAAAGTACTGATTTTGGAGGACGAGGTCAGCATTCGCAGCTTCGTTGTAATCAATTTGAAACGGGCCGGATATGAAGCAATTGAGGCCGGAACCGGTATGGAAGCATTGGAGCAGCTGAAGAATAATCCGGATGTCGGTGTTGCCATTCTGGACGTGATGCTGCCGGATATCGACGGCTTTGAGGTCTGCAGAAATATTCGGTCTACAGACAAGCAGATCGGTATAATCATGCTGACCGCTCGCAGCCAGGAGATGGATAAGGTCACCGGCTTGATGACAGGAGCGGATGATTATATCACAAAGCCATTCAGCCCAGCTGAACTGACAGCAAGAATCGATGCGCTGTTCCGCCGTGTCGGTGGGGAGACTGCGCCGGATTCTGTAGAGTTGGAGCAGGGGCCGTTTGTTTTGAATACCCGGAACCGGACCTTGGATAAGGCTGGGCGCCGAATCAAGCTGACCCAGGTGGAGTATGCCATTATGAAGCTGTTCATGCAGAATCCTGGTCGTGCTCTGTCCCGTGAGGATATTCTGGCGGCTGTCTGGGGACGTGACTATGACGGCGAGCTGAAGATCGTGGATGTTAACATTCGCAGACTTCGAATCAAGATCGAGGATGACACCGCCAATCCCACTTATATTACCACAGTGTGGGGCTTTGGCTATAAATGGGGTGCGTGAACAGAGCAAGTGCCTGAGAGGAAGTGAGATCCATGAAACCGTTACGAAAATACACCGGTATTGAACGGCGCTGGATCAGAAATAATGTCAGCATCGTGATCGCTCTGGTCATGTGTTTTGTCATTGTATTTTCGCTGTTTTTCTCTGCC
>JAFQDI010000056.1 GCA_017416055.1 Lachnospiraceae bacterium | reverse complement strand
TATGCTGCTTAAGAAGGTGGCAGCTGCCCACATGAAGGAACTGTCCGTGTACGGCCGGCATGTGAGTCGGCTGGGGTTCACCGAGCAGATGAAGTCTACGCTGTCGGAGTTTTACCAGTACAGGCTTCATCCGGAACAGCTTGATCGGTTGGTGGAGAGCGCCAAGGACAATCCTCTGCTGGCCTGCAAATTGGAAGATATCACGATCTTGTTCCGCGCCTTCGAGGAGGCGATGGAAAGGGGAAGCATCACCGCGGAGGAACTGTTGGAGGTGCTCTGCCGCAATTTGTCCCGCTCGGAGCTGATCAAAAAGAGCACGATCGTGATGGACGGATATACCGGTTTCACACCGGTTCAGTACGAGGTGATCGCAGGGTGCCTAAGGTACGCACCGAAGGTGGTTGTCACGGCGACTGTGGACCCGAAGGCGGATCCGTACCGTCAGGTGGGCAGTCATGATCTGTTTTACATGAGCCGGAATACGATCGCACGTCTCACCGAACTGGCAAGGATGACGGAGGCAGGTCGTGATGAGGATGTGCACTTGGACGCAGAACCGGTGTATCGATTCAGAGAATGTCCTGCGCTTGCCCATCTGGAAGCGAATTTATTCCGATATCCGGTGAAAGCGTACACCTCAAAGAAGAACGATGCGCTGCGATTGTTTGCCGCTTCGGACAAAAGAGGAGAGATGGCATTTGTCAGCCGGGAAATATTGCGGTTGGTGCGGGATGAAGGTTACCGTTATCGTGACATTGCGGTCCTCACAAAAGATATGGCGGGCTTTGCCGCGGAGGCGGAAGCAGCGTTTGATGCGGCAGGAATCCCCAGCTTTATGGATAATAAGCGGAGCATGTTGTCCAATCCATTGGTGGAATGGATCCGCTCCTGTCTGGAAGTGATTCGTCAGGATTTCTCTTACGAGTCCGTTTTCCGCTATGCAAAGTGCGGCTTTGCATCGGTTTCTCCGGAGGATTTGTTCGCTCTGGAAAATTATGTGATCGCGCTGGGGATTCGCGGCGCATCCAAATGGGAGAAACGGTGGGATCGAACTTACCGTGGAGAAGAGATGATCAATTTGGATCGGATCAACAGAGCAAGAGAAGAATTGACCGGCCCGCTTTTTACACTGCGTCCGGTGTTGAAGGATAGGGAAGCGTCCTGTGAGGTGAAGATCGATGCGTTGGCGACGTGGATTGCCGAGGCAGACGGATTTGCGCAGCTTCAGGCGATGGGTGAGCGGATGGCAGCGGAGGGCGACCTTCGTCTGATGCGGGAGTATGCTCAGATTCCGGAGAAGATCACCGAACTGTTCGAGCGAATCAAGGCCCTGATGGGTCAGGAGAATCTGACACTGGAGGAATTGATTCAGGTACTCGACACCGGATTTGAGGAGATTCGTATCGGAACGATCCCTCCTTGTATTGACCGTGTTACCATGGGTGATCTGGAGCGGACACGATTGAATCATGTGCGTGCGGTATTTTTGGTTGGACTGAATGAGGGAATCCTTCCCGCGGTGGGCGGCCACGGTGGTTTGCTGACCGAATATGACCGGGAGTGCCTCAAAGATTTGGGGGCTGAGCTGGCACCCACGGCAAAGGAACAGGGATTTATTGAGAAATTTTATCTGTATCTGGCGCTGACGAAGGCGTCAGAGCGGTTGTATTTATCATGGGCGGAAACCGGCGATGATGGAAAAGAGGCGAGACCGTCTGTCTATCTCGGCGCGATCAGGCGTCTGTTCCCGAATCTTCAGATCCGTCGCGAGGAGCGTTCTGCCGGTGCACAGGAAGCAGATTGCTGGGAGATGGTGACGAACCGCGAGAGTGGTCTTAGGTTGATTGCGTCCGGACTGTGCGAGAGCAGAGAACAGGAAGTGAGCGATGCCTGGAAAGAAGTTTACAGCTATTTCTGGGAAAGCGAGAAGGAGCGTGACGAGATCCGGCGACTGCTCGGAGCCGCATTTGGCGGATACCGAGAGGAGCGGATCAAAAAGGCGGTGAGCCGTATGCTCTACGGAAACCGGATTTACGGCAGCGTCTCCCGATTGGAAACGCAGGCGGCCTGTGCATATCGTCAGTTTTTGACCTACGGTCTTCAGTTGTCGAAGCGTCAGGAATATGAGTTTGCGGCGGTGGATATGGGCAATCTATTCCACCAGTCACTGGAAATCTGTTTTGCGAGATTGAATGAGGCGGGAGTGTCCGTTGCGGAACTCTCCGACGAACAGAGAAAAAACCTGGTATCTGACTGTGTTCAGGAGGTGGCAGCCTCCTACGGGAACACGATCCTGGGCAGTTCTGCGCGAAATCGCTATCTGGCCAATCGAATCGAGCGTATCACGGATCGCACACTCTGGGCAGTGGGCGAGCAGACCCGCCGCGGAGAGATGGTGCCCACGGAATTCGAGATGAGTTTTTCCGGCAGCGAAGTTGAGGCACTGCGTCTCCAGTTGGACGATGAGACGACAATGAACCTGCGTGGACGGATCGACCGCGTGGACACATACGAGGATGACGCATCAGTTTATGTGCGCATTCTGGATTACAAGTCCGGAATGGAAAGTTTTGATTTGAATCGAATTTATCATGGATTGCAGCTGCAGTTGGTGGTTTACCTCGGTGCGGTGCTTGAGCGGGAGAAGAAACTTCACCCGGACAAAACGATCGAGCCGGCAGGTGTGTTCTATTTCCATATCAATGATCCGGTGATCGACAGCGGTCAGGCGCTGAGCCGTGAGGACGCTGACCGTCAGATTCTGGAGAAACTGAAACTGGACGGCTTGGTGCTTGCGAAGGAGCGGGCAATCCGTCTTCAGGATAAGGAGTTTGTGGGAAAATCAGCGGTGATCCCCGTGTCCGAGAAGGATGGGGTAATCCAAATGGATAAATCGCAGACGGCGGGACGGCAGCAGTTTGAGGCGTTGACCGAGCATGTTAAGCAAAAGATGGTCGAGTTTGGAAAGGGCATCGCGGATGGGGAAATACCGGTCAACCCGTATCGGTTGAAGGGACGCAGTGCCTGCGACTACTGTGAATTTTCTTCTGTCTGCGGATTTGATACCCGACTGCCGGGCTGTCGGTATCGCCAGCTCAGAGTGATGGATGACAAGGCGGTTTGGGAGAAGTTAGGAGGTGATCAGGATGGCAGTGAAGTGGACAATTGAACAGGAACAGGCGATCAGTCTGTCCGGACGAAATTTACTGGTCTCCGCTGCAGCCGGTAGCGGCAAGACGGCCGTTTTGGTCGAGCGAATCATTCGAAAGATCACCGAAGGGCCGAATCCTCTGGACATTGACCGGATGTTGATTGTGACCTTCACCAACGCAGCGGCAGCGCAGATGAGGGAGCGCATCGGGGAGGCAATCGAGAAAAAACTGGACACTGACCCGGAGAATACTCATCTTCGCCGTCAGAGCACCCTGATTCATCATGCAAAGATTACGACCATCGACAGCTTTTGTCTGTCGGTGGTGAGAGACTATTTTAACCGATTGGACCTGAGCCCGGATTTTCGGGTGGGCGATCCCGGAGAACTAAAGTTGCTGCGTGCGGATGTGATGGACCGACTGATGGAGGACAAGTACGCCTCCGGCGATGAGGCTTTCCTTCAGATGGTGGAGGGATATGCGTCCGGAAAGGCGGACGGAGGCATCCGCGAGCTGATCGAGAGGTTGTACGATTTTTCCATGTCCTATCCGTTTCCGGCGAAGCAGCGGGAAATTTGGCGGGATGAATTAAAGGCGAACGATGGCAGGCTGGATCAACAGCTCTGGATGAAAGAACTGTTGGAGGACATTCATCGTTTGGCGGGCGAGGTGGCAGAATTGTATCGTGATGCGCTGGAGGAGACGGAAGAAGACAGCGAGCTGGCATTTTATGCGCCCATGTTTTCCTCGGATCTTTTGGGGGTGTCACGGATTTGCGAGGCGAAGACATTTGCTGAATTGCATGAGGCTTTTTGTCAATTAAATTTTATGCGCAAGCCGGTGAACCGCAAGTTCGCAGGCGACCCGATGCGAAAAGAATATCTTTCCTCCTTGAGAGACCGTCTGAAAAAGCAGTTGACCGGACTTCGCGATCTGGTGCTGAGCGATGATGAGGAATCGCTGGCGGAGAAACTGGAGCGTAACCGTTCTGCCTTAGAAGTGCTTCTTGACCTCAGCAGTGAGTTTGAACAGCGGTTTTCTGAGGCGAAGCGGGACAAAAACGTGGTGGACTTCGGTGACGTGGAGCATTGCGCACTGACCATTTTGGTCAACGAGGATGAGACACCCACCGACGCGGCGCTCTCCTACGCAGCGCGGTTTGAGGAAGTGATGATCGATGAATACCAGGACAGCAACCGGGTTCAGGAACTGCTCCTTGGCAGCGTTGCCCGGGAGAACAACCGGTTCATGGTCGGCGACGTGAAGCAGAGTATTTACCGCTTCCGTTTGGCGAGACCGGAGCTGTTCGTGGAGAAATACAATACGTACACGGATACGGAGAGCACGAGCCAGAAGGTCATTCTGAGCCGCAATTTCCGAAGCCGTAAAGAAGTGCTCTCGCAGATCAATCGGTTGTTTGAGCAGTTGATGACCCCTGCACTGGGACAGATCGCCTACGATGAGGCGGCGGCCCTCTATCCGGGAGCGGAGTATCCGGAGACGGCGGACGACCGTTTCGGAGAACTGCTCTTGGTGGACTGCGCGGAGGAAATCTCCGATGATGTGCCGGAGGAATTGGCCATCGTGCAGGCGAGAGAACTGGAGGCCAGAGCGGTTGCGGAAAAGATCCGCGCGCTGACTGACCGGGAGAATGGCATGACCATTTCCCATAAGGGAACCCTCAGAAAGGCGGGATATGGCGATGTGGTGATCCTGCTTCGCACCATGTCCGGCTGGTCGGATACGTTTGTCCGTGTGCTGAATGACAATGGTATCCCGGCGGTGGCGGATCTGCAGTCCGGCTATTTTGATGCGCCGGAAGTGAAATTATTGCTGGATTATCTGCGGATTATCGACAATCCAAATCAGGATATTCCGCTGGCGGCAGTGCTCCATTCCCCCATGGTCGGACTGACCTCGGAGGAACTGGCACTGATCATGGCAGAGTATCAGACGACACCGGAGCTGACAGAGCGGCCGAACTTCCATCGGGGATACCGATATTATCTGGAAAATGGACAAAATGAAGAACTGCGCGGGAAACTAATCCAACTGGAAGAACAGCTTACCCGTTTTCGCTTTCTGTCCATTCATCTCTCGGTGCAGGAACTTCTTCGGAAGATTCTGTCGGAGACCGGCTATGATCGGATCGCGGCAGCGATGCCGGGAGGAAAAGTCCGCCGTGGAAACCTGGAGCAATTGGCACAGAAGGCGGCGGATTACGCGAAGACCAGCTATTCGGGACTGTTTAATTTTATTCGATATATTGAACATTTACAGAAGTATGAGGTGGATTTCGGCGAGGCCGCAGGCGGGGAACATGCAGATGCGGTGCGCGTGATGAGTATCCACCGAAGCAAGGGACTGGAGTTCCCCATCGTGTTTGTCTCCGGACTGGCGAAGCCGTTTAATCATCAGGACAGCAATGCGAGAGTTCTGCTTCATCCTGATCTTGGAATCACGGCGGACTGCATCGACCTCGAGACCCGTGTGAGAACAAAGACGCTGCAGCAGAAGGTGTTTGCCCGCAGAATGAGACTGGACAGTATGGGTGAGGAACTTCGTGTGCTTTATGTTGCGCTGACCCGAGCGAAGGAAAAACTGATCCTGACGGCCTGTGACAAAAATCCAGAAAAACGTTGGGAAAAGTTTGCGGCGATTGCGGAAGAGGAGCGGAAA
Source organism: Lachnospiraceae bacterium (assembly GCA_017416055.1). Next base: position 4,869 of record JAFQDI010000056.1, on the reverse strand, counting down.
GCACTGCCTTATCTGTGGATTTCATCGGCCGGCTCTTATTTGGATTGGGTGATGATGGGGCTGACCAGACCGCAGGAACTGTGGAAAACGGAAACCGTGAGCCTCAACCGATTGCTGATGACGGAGGTCCATGCCCAAATTGGGATGGCAGATCAGCGTGATGAGTTTGAACAGTGGGATACGAAGCGGGTTTATCTTTCTGAGGTGCGTGCGGAATTGGCGCACCGGATGGAGTACGAATACCCTTATACGGACCAAATGGATATGCATGTGAAACTGTCTGTGTCCGAACTGAAGGCGTTTCGCTCGGATGCGGGTGAAGTGGATTATCTGTATCGGCTGGATCCGGAGCGAGAGGACGGAGCGGAGCGGTATGCGGTTTGTGGAGAGACCGGGCATAAGATGCAGGATCAGATAGCGGAATCGGGGAAAAACCAGGCGGCATCGTTCGAAATGGGAAGTGTGCAGAACTCTGATTCCCCAAAAGACCGGCTTCGCGGCGCACAGCGCGGAACCTTCCTGCACCGTATTCTGGAACGACTGGATTTCACCGATATCGGATCGGCGATTGCAGTGGATGAGCAGATCAAAGATATGTGCTGGAACGGAATTCTCGATGAGGATGATCTAAGCCGTGTGTCACTGGCACCGATCAGCCGCTTTTTGGGACAAAATCTGGCAAAACGGATGACAAAGGCGGCGCAAAATGGTAAACTTCATCGTGAGAGCCGATTCGTGATGGGAGTCCCCGCCGATGAGATCGGAGGTGCTTACCACGGCGACGAAATGATTCTGGTGCAAGGTATGATCGACTGTTGGTTTGAGGAGGATGACGGTCTGGTGATCGTGGATTACAAGTCCGACCGGGTGGACCCCAAAAACGGCGAGAGACAGTTGATCGAACGGTATAAGGTCCAGTTAGAGTATTACCGGAGAGCGCTCGCGCAGAGTACTGGAAAACGTGTGAAGGAGTGCAGGATTTATTCGTTTGCGCTGGGGAGAGATTTTAGTGTATATGTAAGGGAGAGTCAACTATGAAAATCGTGATCATACGCCACGCGGAGCCGGACTACCCGCACAACTGCCTGACGGAGAAGGGACTTCGAGAAGCTGAACTTCTGGCAGACCGTCTGGTTAAGGAGCCGGCGGATGCCTACTATACATCATCCATGGGGAGAGCGATGCTGACGGCGCACCCCACATTGACACGTTTGGGAAAAACCGCAAAGGTATATGACTGGATGCGGGAATTTTCCATTCCGATCCGCTGGGAGGATGGGAGAACACAAGGTTACCCCTGGGATCAGTATCCGTCGTCCTGGAAAGATGACGAGGCATATTTTGACCGGAAAAAGTGGCATACTACGAACCTGATGAGAAGCGGAGATCTGGAGGCTGCGTATGGCAGAGTGACCAACGCGCTGGACGAATTGATCGCAAGTCACGGATATGTGCGTGACGGAGAGCACTATCGTGCAGAGCGGCCGAATACGGACACCATCGTACTGTTCTGCCATTTCGGCGTGGAGTGTGTGTTTCTGGGCCATTTATTGGGAATATCTCCGGTCGTGTTGTGGCATGGAACCTGTTCGTCCCCTACGGGAGTGACCACAGTAGTGACGGAAGAGCGGGAAGAAGGTATCGCGTCATTTCGTATGCAGACTTTCGGCGATGTGTCCCACCTGACGATGGCGGGCGAGGAACCGTCGTTTTCGGCGAGATTTTGTGAGATGTACACGGATTTTAGCCAGAGACATTGAGTGATTTGGAGTAAGAATCAAGAAGAATGTTTGCCACAGGCAGAGATTCGGAAGAATAGATAAGGGAGAGAAGAAGATGACCTACGAAGAGATGCTGATGACTGCGAGAACTGCGATGGAAGGAAAGTGCAGTGCCTGTCCCGTGTGCAATGGGCGCGCCTGCAAGAACCGTATGCCCGGACCCGGAGCGAAGGGCATCGGCGACACTGCCATCCGCAACTATGACAAGTGGCAGGAGATTCGTGTCAATATGGACACCATGTGGGCGAACGGCCCCATTGACACGTCGGTAACACTGTTCGGGCGCAAGTTTCGCCTCCCGGTGTTTGCCGGCCCGGTGGGCGCAGTGAGTTCCCATTATGGTGACAAACACAATGATATGAGTTATAATGATATTTTAGTGAGCGCCTGCGCTGAGAGCGGCATTGCGGCCTTCACCGGAGACGGAATCAATCCTGTGGTGATGGAGGCGGCGACAAAGGCGATCAAGGCAGCAGGAGGAATCGGCGTGCCCACAGTGAAACCTTGGGGCAAGTCCGTGGTGGCAGAGAAGATGCAGCTGGTGAAGGATGCGAACGCGTTCGCGGCTGCGATGGACATTGACGCCGCCGGTCTTCCCTTCTTAAAGGGCTGCAATCCTCCTGCCGGCAGAAAGAGTGTGGAGGAGATGAAGGAGATCATCGCGGATGCCGGAGTTCCTTTCATTGTGAAAGGTGTGATGACTGTTGGCGGTGCGCTGAAGGCGAAGGAGGCCGGCGCAGCCGGAATCGTGGTGTCCAATCACGGTGGCCGTGTGCTGGATGGCTGTCCCGCAACGGCGGAGGTGCTTCCGGAGATCGTAGCGGCCCTTGAGGGCAGCGGCATGACCATCCTGGTGGACGGCGGAATCCGTTCCGGCACCGATATTTTCCGCGCACTTGCGCTGGGCGCAGATGGAGTGATTATTGCCAGACCCTTCGTGTCCGCAGTCTACGGAGGCGGCGCAGAGGGCGTGAAAATCTATGTGGATAAGCTGGCCGGAGAGCTTGAGGACGTGATGGCGATGTGTGGGGCGGCGAGTATTGCGCAGATCCGGCGGGAGATGGTGAGATAGGAGGCGCATCATATGTGGGTGTTATTTCTGTTTTTTGGAATTCCGATCGTCGCAGTTCTGTTTTTCGTCAGTAGCCTCAAGGATTACCGTTATGCGAGTACGATCATCAAAGCAGTTGCAAAGCCGAGCCGGGAAGAAGTGGAAGAAATGAAACGGAGAAAAACTCGGCTGATCGTTTCTTCCGTAATCGCGGCTGTGCTTGTCACGGTGGTTGGTGGAATTTCGGTGCTGTTCTATTTGGCGATTGCCTTTATGTGAGGAGAACGTTATGAGATTACATTATCAGGGGAAATATAACATGGACCCGGCGAGCTTACCGTACAAAGAACATATGCCCGGAGCAGTAAAATTCAAAGAGGCGGAAGACAGTAAGAAGATGGCTTTGATTGCCAATGGATTGGCGACGGTGATTTTGATCATTCTTGCCATACCTGCATTGCTGCGCAACTGGAATCAGTTGGGCGAGTCGAACCTGCCTATGATGCTGGGCATGGTTGCTTCACTCCTCACGGCGATACCCCATGAATTCTTTCATGCCATTTGTTTTAAAGAGGATGCATATATTTACACCAATTTGGCTCAGGGGATGCTGTTTGTGGTGGGACCGGAAACCATGAGTAAAGGGCGGTTCATCTTTATGTCCCTTCTGCCGAACGTTATATTCGGTCTCATTCCCTACCTTATTGGAATGATTTTTCCTAATCAGACGTTTTTTCTTTGGCTGGGAGTCATGTGCCTTGGCATGGGAGCCGGAGACTATTATAATGTGTTCAATGCGATGACGCAGATGCCAAAAGGGGCAAGAACATATTTGTACCAATTCAATTCCTACTGGTACATGCCATAAGGGATTGTTTGCATGGAGAGAAACAATGAAGGAACGTACTTACTTTCGGATTTTGCTCGCAGTGATTGCAATCTGTCTAATCCTGACCGTCGGTCACCTGATCTATGCGATTGACGCCTATCAGCGCTGCTCGATCATCTATTTTATTGCAAAGGAGCTGTGGTGAGATGAAGAATCGAGCTCTTTTGGGAAAGCAGTTGCTGACGATCCTGTTGGTGATCGCGCTGTTTGCAGCATTTAATTTCAGCATGTATATGCTGTTGACCTGTCGGTTAGCGAATAATTTCAGCGATACTTCCCAGGCGAAAATGATCGATGTGGGGAAATATCTGCCCCACGAGGCGGACTCTGATCTGGTGCGGATCGAGTCTTCACTGAAACTGAAGGAGAATCTTCCGGTGCTGGACGGTGCGGCGGCGCTGTTGCCGGTGTATGCGGCCTTTGTGGATGCGGTTTATCCGGAGGGAAGCGTCACCTACGAGGGTGGAGAATTCTCAGACGACAATTATTATGGAGAAAATTTTGCTGCGGACAGCAAGATGCAGTACAAAAACACGGTGCGTGGCTATCAGGCCATCGTGGATGGAACGACGGATGTTTTGTTCTGTGCGGCACCTTCCGAGGCGCAGAAGCAGTACGCGGCAGAGAAGGGCGTGGAGCTGGTCTATGTTCCCATCGGTCTTGAAGCGTTCGTGTTCTTTGTCAATGAAAACAATCCGGTGGACGATCTGACGGTCGAGCAGATTCGCGGAATTTACGCCGGAGAATATACCAACTGGTCCGAGGTCGGCGGCGCGAACCGGGTGATCAATCCAGTGACCAGACTTTCCGGGAGCGGAAGTCAGTCCGCGATGGACGCGTTTATGGGAGATCGCGAGATCGGGATGAAGTCACCGTTTGCGGTGACCGGCGCATCCATCGGTTTTTCCTTCCGCTACTATATGGACGGTATCGTGGGAAATCAGGCGGTGAAGATGCTGGCGCTGAACGGGGTGTATCCCAGCGCGGAAAACATAAGGAACGGAACCTACCCCATCATCGCACAGTTTTACGCGATCTACCGAGCCGACAATACAAACGAAAATATTCCGGTGTTGATCGATTGGATCTTGTCGGAGGAAGGACAGACGATCATTGAGAAAACAGGGTATGTGAGGATTAAGTAGGGG
>JAFQDI010000055.1 GCA_017416055.1 Lachnospiraceae bacterium | reverse complement strand
CTATCCTCGATTTCTCATCTTTTGGGGAATTATAGCACAGATTCCTGCACATTTCCATCCCCTTTCTGATCGGTTATCACGCTGAATTCCGGATAATTTTTTCACAAACCAGTAGGCAAAAAGGGTTTTCGGTGCTATAATAAATCTGTTTGATATCTACATCCGAAAAAAAGTTCCCAAGGAGTTACTCTATGACTCGTAAATTTCGTCTTTCTACCGCTTTGGATATTGATGATCTTTTGATGGAATGCATTCCCTACGCGATTGCGTTGGCGAACGAAAAGTACCAATTTGATCCGCCGCTCTCTATCTATGAAGTGGATCACTGGGGAAAATTAGGCAGCCGGGCGGATGTGATCTTCGAATTTTTCAATGATCCCTATTTTTATCAGAATCAGCCTGTCATCAAAGGAGCAAAAGAATTTGTGAGAAAGCTCACCCAGATGACCGAAGTCTTTGTCTCCACCTCCATCCCGCCGGAGTTCATGGGCATCCGCGCAAAGCGGATTATGGAAGAGTTTCCTGAGATTCCCGCTGATCACATCTATATGGGTTCCCGCAAGGATAAAATCAATGTGGACATTTTGTTTGACGATGGCATGCACAACGTCCTTCGTTCCGATGCCAACTATCCCATTCTGATGCGCCGTCCCTGGAACCAGGAGGCAACCGGTATGCTGGCTGTCAATACCTATGATGAGTTCCTGAAGCTGGTGGAGGTGATCAGTGACAGTTACAACGTTCGACCCGAACGTTTTTCCCTGAACGACCCCAGTATTGTAGTTCTGGTTGGCCCCTCCGGCAGCGGTAAGTCCAAAATCGCTACACAGGTATTGGAAAAAACCGACCGTTTCGAAAAGCTGATGAGCTACACCACCAACGACCCCACCGCCGTGGAGAAAAACGAATGGTACAATTATGTCTCCATTGAGGACTTCCACCGCATGTGCGAGAGCGGGGAGATGTTCCAGTCCACCATGTACGCAGGGCACGGATACGGTTCCCGCAGAGCCGATGTCGAAAAAATTCTGACCGACGGCAAACATGTGCTCACCACCATGGATATTTGCGGAGCTATGTCTCTAAAAACCAACTTTCCAAACGTGATCACCATCTACACCAAGCGGGAGAAAAAGAAATTGCTCGCCTCCATCCTGCGAAAAAACACTTCCGTTGAAGATAAGGTGAATCGGCTGATCGCCATCGATGCCGAAAAGCAAAACGCGGAGATCTGCGATTACGTAGTCAGATTTGACACCTACGAACAAGCTGTGGATCAAATCTGTGAAATCCTGAACATCGAATAAGCCGGCCGAAAGGACTTTTCTATGAACCAAAATAAATCTGAAGGCTTTAGTGTAATCACGATCTGTCTTTCTGCACTGGGAAACGCGGCTCATCTGCTCTGGACGTTCTGGCTGATCGACGAGCAGATTGAGACCGGCTGGGGCTATGGGACGAACATAGAGTTGGGCGTGCTCTACCCCTGGATCACGGAAATTCTCTGCGCACCGATCCTGATAGTCGGACTGATTTACTTGATTCTGTCCCCTTTCAAAAAACCACGCAGAAAGCATTTGGCGGTGAACATACTTCTATTTACGCTTCTCATTCTGCAGTATGGTCTCACCAATCTTTTTATCTGGTACTAAACACATTTCATCATATATTTACTACTCAGTATAATCAACAGGAGGAATAACATGAATCAGAAACCAAACATCGTCTCCATTCTGATGGATGACATGGGCTGGACCGATCTGGCCTGCTGTGGCAGTAATTTTTACGAATCCCCCAATGTGGACCGTTTAAAAGAACAGGGTATGTTTTTCACCCGTGCCTACGCTTCCTGCCCGGTCTGCTCACCGACCCGCGCCAGTCTGATGACCGGAAAATATCCCGCCACGGTAGGCGTGACAGACTGGATCAGCCATTTCGGTGCTCACCCCTGCAAGGGAAAGCTGATCGATGCACCCTATTTAAAGCATCTTCCCGACGGTGAATTTACCATTGCGGATGCACTGCGAGAAGGCGGATACGCCACCTGGCACGTAGGCAAATGGCACCTCGGTTTGGAGGAACACTGGCCGGACAAACACGGTTTCGACGTGAATCTGGGTGGATGCCAGTGGGGAAAACCCCGCGACGGCTACTGGATGCCCTGCAACATTCCGACCCTGCCCGATGGGCCGGAAGGCGAACATCTCACCGACCGACTGACTGACGAAGCGATCAAACTGATCCGGGAGCGTGATCCTGAGAAGCCCTTCTACTTAAATTTCTGTCATTACGACGTACATCACCCCTACCATTTTAAGCCGGAACATCGGGCTTATTTCGAGGAGAAGATGCGCCGTATGGGTCTGGATCAGATAGATCCTTTCGAAGAGGGCGAGTGCTTCGCTGTGGAGCATAAAAAAGACGAGCGTATCCTGCGCCGACTCTTCCACTCCGATCCGGTCTACGCATCCATGATCTACAATGCGGACTGGAACATCGGCCGGCTGATGGCCGTACTGGAAGAAGAGGGACTGATGGACAACACCCTCGTGATCTTTACCTCCGACAACGGCGGTACTTCTTCCGCGGAAGGCTCTCCTACCTGCAATGCTCCCGCCCGCGAAGGTAAAGGCTGGATGTACGACGGCGGTACCCGTGTTCCCCTGATTGCAGTCTGGAAAGGACATATCCGTCCCGGTTCTATCTGCAACGAGTTGACCACCACCCCCGATTTCTACCCCACCTTCTTAGAGGTGGCCGGATTGCCTTTGCGCCCCGAGCAACATGTGGACGGCGTGAGCATCAAGTCCCTGTTCGAAGAGACCGGATCGCTGGCCGATCGCCCCATCTTCTGGCACTATCCTCACTATGGTGAGCTGGGCGGAACTCCCGGTTCCAGTGTGATGTATCAAAATTATAAACTGATTGAATTCTTTGAGGATATGCATGTGGAGCTTTACGACATCGTAAATGATGTGTCCGAGTCTCACGACCTAAGTAAAGACCTTCCGGAAAAGGCGGAGGAGCTAAAGAAGATGCTCCACGCATGGCAGGCGAGCATCGAGGCAAAGATCCCCGAAGTAAACCCGGATTACATCCCACCGACCGAAGCAAATTAATGACCCTATTTACAATACACAACTGAAAGGAGCTTTCTTATGAACCAGAAAACCAATGTCATCACTATTCTCATGGACGATATGGGCTGGACTGACCTGTCCTACTGTGGCAGTAATTTCTACGAATCCCCCAACATCGACCGACTGAGAAGCCAGGGCATGAGTTTTAACCGTGCTTATGCATCCTGCCCTGTGTGCTCTCCTTCCCGCGCCAGCTTTCTGACCGGAAAATATCCCGCCACTCTCGGCGTGACCAACTGGATCGGCTACGGCACCGTTCATCCCACCAAGGGAAAGCTGATCGATGCACCCTATATCAAGCATCTCCCCGACGGAGAATACACCATCGCTTCCGCGTTAAAGGATGCGGGCTACGATACCTGGCACGTGGGCAAATGGCACCTCGGCAAAGAGGAACATTACCCGGACAAAGTCGGCTTTGATGTCAATATCGGCGGTTGCTTCTGGGGAAAGCCTCGTGACGGCTACTGGATGCCTTGCCATATTCCTACCTTGCCGGACGGTCCCGAGGGCGAATACCTCACCGATCGTCTGACCGACGAGGCAATCAATCTGGTAAAGAACCGCGATCCTGAGAAGCCTTTCTTCCTGAATCTGTGGTACTACGACGTACATATCCCGCTGCAGGGAAAACCTGAGCATATCGCTTATTTCGAAGAGAAGGTTAAGCGCATGGGCCTGGATAAGAAGGAAACCTTCGCTATCGGCGACTACTACCCCATCGTGAACAGAAAGACCGAACGCATTACCCGCCGTCTGTTCCACTCCGATCCGGTTTATGCGGCGATGATTTACAACACTGACTGGAATATTGGCCGACTGCTGGCGGTGCTGGAGGAGGAAGGCCTGATGGACAACACCCTGATCCTCTTCACCTCCGACAACGGCGGTCTTGCAACCTCCAAGGGCTCTCCCACCTGTAACGCGCCTGCCCGCGAGGGTAAAGGCTGGGTATATGACGGCGGAACCCGCGTTCCTGCATTTGCCGTTTGGAAGGATCATATCCGTCCCGGCTCCTGCTGTGACACTCCGATCTCCACGCCCGACTATTATCCGACGATCCTGGAAGCTCTGGGACTGCCGCTCTGCCCTGAGCAGCACTGCGACGGTGTCAGTCTGAAGCCCCTTCTGGAGGAGACCGGCGATCTTCCCGAGCGCCCGCTATTCTGGCACTATCCTCACTATGCAGAGCACGGCGGAACTCCCGGTGCCAGCGTGATTTACGGCAACTATAAGCTGATCAAGTTCTTCGAGGACATGCGTCTGGAGCTCTACGATCTGATCAATGATCCCGGCGAGGACCACAATCTGAGAGATGAGATGCCTGAGAAGACCGAAGAACTGCACACTATGCTTCAGAATTGGATGGACAGTGTGAATGCTCTGCTGCCTGAAAAGAATCCGGATTATGTTCCTTGGCAGTAAATTCCCGCATTTCATTTTCTAACGCAAAAAACTGCGCTCCCGATTTCGTCATCGGGTGGCGCAGTTTTTGACTATCGCACTTATTTTAGAATTTTACATATCCATCCTTAAAGAAGAAACGAACCACCTTTTTCCCGTACTTGTTTGGATTTCGTCCAACGATAATCGAAGCAACGATATACCCTGCCCAAATAAGAACAAACACAAGCAGCATACACAGGAATAGCCCATCGTCCCGTCTCTGAGCCCTATTTGTTTCATCAAAGCTCAAAAGAAATTCTCCCTCGTACAAAAGTGCTTTGACTGAATAGTAGTTTTCCCCATCTTTCGGTGTTACTTCTTTCACGTAAACGGTCACTACCGCACCCTCATCACAAAGGGTCCTGAGCACATCCATCTTTTCTTCTTCCAAACGCCGGATTTGATAAGTCTGGTTGTCCTCAGTAAGCAGAATAGTTTTTCTGTCTCCCACCACCGCTTCCTGAAAAATCACCTGTTTCTCAATGGTATTCTCTGGCGTTTCCGGTGTAAGAAAATCAACAAGGATAAAAATTGCACAACCCACAAGAAAAACACCGACCAGACTATAAGCTACAATAACTCCGGACGCATCTTTAACGTTCCCCTTAAAGATATCGTGTTTATCTTTTTTGACCTCCGGTATGTTCCGCCCGCCATGCAGCAACCGGTATTTCTTACCTACAAACATAATGAATTGCATTCCACCTACAGAGAGTAACTCAACCAACACTCTGCGCTTTCCGATATACAGATAGGTATCGTTCATCCCTTCTCTAATTCCGGTAACTTGCTCATACGTATATGTTTTTTTTGCTCCCCAGAAATTTTTCACGGTAAATTCGTTTTCGTCATACGAAATCCTACAATTATAAAACGCGATTATCAGCGTCGCTCCAAGAAACGAAAAGGGAAGAAAACCGAGAGCCATCCACCACGGTTCATCGGTAAAAAACATAAGGATAGACAACGCAAGGAAAAAGGCAGTACCTATACATCCTATGATTAAAATAAACTTTGGCAAATAAACTTTTCCTTTTTCTCCCTGTTTCTGCAAACAGACCATAGTTTCCTCCCTTCCGGCTCAATCATCCACACTGCAAAACAAGCCACACCTTATCAAACTTCTGTTTCTTCAAATCTTGTTTGCGAATATAAAAATACAGATTGCCGCAATCACCAAACATCAGCTCATAATCGACATCTTGTATCGATGCCATTTGGAACAGCAAAATCCAATCCGTTGCCGCCTTATCAATCGCCTCTTTTACTTCCTTGGGCGTATTTTGATAACTCTCGGGACCACCACAATACATCCCCCGTGCAATCCGCTCACAGTCAGTCAGCATCTCGCCTTGAATCAGGTCTGCATATCCAAGAATTTTATTGCAATCACAATCAATTTGCCCCTTCTTCTTTTCAACTGCATCATCATACGCATCCCACTCGCAATCCACGTCGGAATGACAAATCAATTCCTCAAAGCTGGGATAGGAATCCTTTGCTGTAAACGTCAAATCATATTCCTTGACCTGATATTCTTCTTTCAGATCCTCGGGGAAATCCGCTGCGTCAAGTCCACTTACCTCCGCAAAGTAATACACTCTTGAGCAGCCGGCATCTTCAGGAGCAAAGCCCCAGTGCTGTGAATCCTGCTCATAGAAGAAAAGAAGCAGTCCTGTCTTGGGAAGCAGGTTTTCTTTGTCGTAAGCACTGATTTCCTCGAGATTTATCTGACACATAAAGGAAAGGGGCCGGTTTGCTGTCTCCCCATCATAATTCTCCGCTTCAAAATGTGGCCACTCAAAGTCCACCGGAACAGCCGGCTTGCCACCGAACTTGCTTCTGTGCGGATTTCCGTTCTTTTGTGCCTCCCGTGTAACAACAGAAATTTCCGTTTTCCGTAAGGCTTCTAACACGTGATCATAATTGGGGGTATTCTTTTCCGACTTCTTTTTCTTAAACAATCTAAACATTCGTTTTCTCCTTTAGATTCGGATATATTCTTGGCTTAGCATTCTTATTATACCACAATACCATAAACATTCCAACTACTCCGACAACTCTTCTTTCCGAAATGATATCATTCAACGCAAAAGAGCACCTGCTTTTACGCAAGTGCTCTTTCCTCGCTGGGCCAACTGGATTCGAACCAGCGAATGCAGGAGTCAAAGTCCTGTGCCTTACCGCTTGGCGATGGCCCAATGATACATGATTACTCGCCATG
>JAFQDI010000054.1 GCA_017416055.1 Lachnospiraceae bacterium | reverse complement strand
ACTCCACCGTCGCTCCCGGGGGAATCATCGGCAGCACTTTCTCGTCCTTATCCATCACACAGTCGATCCACACCGGTCCGGTCCGCTTCATCGCCTCATCGAGAGCCGCCTCAAGTTCTGCAAGATTCGTGCAGCGGAATCCCTTACCGCCAAATCCCTCTATCACCTTCACGAAATCGGTCTTTCGCCCGGGATCGGTGCTTGAATAACGCTTCTCGTAGAACGCAGCCTGCCACTGACGCACCATGCCCAGAACAGCGTTATTGAAAATCACGGTGATGACCGGCAGATTGTAGCTGACTGCCGTACATGCCTCATGGAGATTCATGTGGAAGGATCCGTCACCGGTCAGATGGATAACCGGCTTGTCCGGGTTCGCAACCTGCGCGCCGAGCGCTGCACCGTAGCCGTAACCCATGGTGCCCAGACCGCCGCTGGTCAGGAAATTGCGGCTGCCCACATGGTGCAGGAACTGTGCCGCCCACATCTGATGCTGGCCGACATCGGTGACATAGATTGCATCCTCACCCGCCTTCTTGCACACCAGATCAATCATCTGATGAGGCTTCAGCACCTCGTCACTGTCCACCGGAATATAATCCTCCGCCTTCCAGGCAGCAATCTGCTTCATCCACTCAGGATGGCGGTTCTCCTTCACCTTCGGCAGGAGTGCACTTAAAATATCCTTCACCTGCCCTATCATAAACTCATCCGCACGGACATTTTTATTGACCTCGCTCTGATCGATATCAATATGTACGATCTTTGCTCTCTTCGCAAATTGATTCGGATTCAACGCTACTCGATCGCTGAAGCGGGTTCCGATCGCCAGAACCAGATCCGCCTGATCGATTGCCAAATTAGTCGTCTTCAACCCGTGCATGCCCACCATGCCCAGATTCAACGGCTCTCCGTAGCCCAGCGCACCTGCCGCCATGATCGTGTAGGTCGCAGGAATCTCCGCTTTGTGTAAAAGAGTTCGCAATTCCTCGCCAGCCTCGGAGGCAACCACACCGCCACCGTAATACACCACGGGGCGCTCCGAATTATTGATCAGCGCCGCCACACGGTCGATTGCCGCATCATCGATCACGGTCTCATATGTATCGCAAACCTTCTCTGCGGGAATAAACTCGCACACCGCCGCGGACACATCCTTCGGAATATCCACCAAGACAGGGCCTTTTCGTCCGGTCTGCGCAATCTCGAACGCCTGACGCATCACGTCTGCCAGGTCTTCCACACGATCAACCACGAAATTGTGCTTCGTGATCGGCATGGTAATACCCGCGATATAAACCTCCTGGAAACTGTCCTTTCCGAGGCCGGAAGTCGCAACATTGCCGGTGAACGCCACCATCGGAATGCTATCCATGTACGCGGTGGCAATGCCGGTCACCAGATTGGTCGCTCCGGGGCCGCTGGTTGCCAGACACACGCCAACATTGCCGGTGGAACGAGCGTAGCCGTCCGCCGCATGGGCCGCACCCTGCTCATGGGCCGTCATCACGTGGTTAATGCGATGCTGATTTTTATAAAGTGCGTCGTACAGGTTCAACACAGCGCCACCCGGATAACCGAAAATCGTATCCACGCCCTGCTCAACCAGCACTTCCACGAAGATATCTGAGCCTGTTAATTTCATGTTAGTGTCCTCCTTGTTTGTCCCGGCAGATCATATCTGCCTCTTATTGTGTCAATTTATGTTGCTTTTGTGTAAGATAATCGCACACACTTTTGCATTTTTTCCGTTTTTGTGTAAGATAGGAGTTTTTTCCTAATTTAACATCATTTTCCGTGTTCCGCCTTGTCGGCTCTTTCATCTTCACCAAATCATAACTCTCCGCAATCATCTGCTCAATCACATCCTGCGGCACCGTCCCATCCAAAACCACGGTGTTCCAGTGTTCCTTATTTTGGTGATAACCGGGTAGAACTGCACTATACGCATTTCTCCAAAACTCTCTCCACTCCGGATCTACCTTCAGGTTAATGCACATGTGGCCGTTCCTTTCGTAGGTCCATAGAAAAACCTTTTTATTTTTGCGGATACGGACAAGCTGCCAGTTCTCATCATGGAAGGGTGCATCCTGGTATGTATCCGGGAGAGAAAGTCCAAAATCGAGGACTTGTTGTCGTGTGGTCATGATTATTACTCCGCTTTCTTCAGTTGATTACAATCTGTATCCTCCAGATTCATCCGCATACTCCAACACCGCCATCGGCCTCTCCACCTGCGCAAACTCTTTCTTTGGCTTCGAGGGGTAATTCTCGCTGTCCTTAAAATACCATGCCGCCTGCACCGCCTTCATTCCCAGCTTCGTGGCGGTCTCCAGTTCAAAACTGCCGCCATCTCCTACATAGAGGCATTCCTCGGCACTCACCGACAGTTTTTCTATACAGCGAAGGAAGATTGCTTCATCCGGTTTTTTCAGCCCCAACTCGTAGGAAAGGAGGGGAACATCAACGTACGAAAACAGCTCGCTCTCCCGAATCGGACCAACCTCCTCGGAGAAGCAATTGCTGATCAAACCGATGAGTAGTCCGCGCTTTTTCAATCCCTCCAACATCGGCAATATTTCCGGATCGAGATGTCTAAACAACTCTCGCTTAGACGCTTTTCTTTTCTCTACGATATGTTCTAACAGCGGCTTAGAATAGCGGTTCGTTTTTCGCAAGATCGATTCTATCAGCTGCTCCAACGTCTGTTTCCCTACCGTTCGGTCTGAGTCCGCAGCTCTCCAAAGTCTCAAAAATTCCTCTTTGGCAATCCCCGCATCCGCCGCCATCTGCTCGCCGAAATAAAGCGGACTCTCATAGTGTGTGATCAACGTCTCGTACATATCGAAAATCACTGCTTTGATCATCCTATACTCCTCCCACAGTCCAACTGTTCACACAAACCTTGATTACTTCCCCAGCACCATCATCTCGTCCGTGTTTTGATTATACGCAATCTCGATCTTCTTGTTATTATAGTCATCCAAACGGAAACTCGCAAACGCCCCGCCGGACCACAGCGGTTTCGTGTCCATCGAGACCCGATATCCCGCCTTCGTCTCAAAGGTCACGGTGTAATAGATTGCTCCGCGATACCAATAGGATGTGCCCGGGCGATCCAAGCGCACCTCGTAGATCTCATAGTCATCCAGATTCTTAAACAATGCCCGATATTTGTACAGGGAAAAGAGGACAAACGGCAAGAACATCAGCGCAAACACCAGCATCACGATGCCGGTAACCTCAAAGGAAAGGGCAAAATCTCCGTGCTGCAGGCCGGCGAACAGACCGACAAAAGCCAAAAACAGCAGGAAAATGCTGGGAATCACAATGTAAAGCTTCAGTTGGCTTTTGCGCCATTTGGCTTCCATGGAGTTCTTTACGATATCTTTTGTCAGCATGGTGTTCTCCTTGATCCATCAGCAACGGTTATTCTGCCGATTTCTTTTTCAATATCCAAACATAATTTCCGGTTTCTTCGGTACTCTTGTAATAGTTACCATATATCTGGACAACCTCATAACCACAAAGTTCAATTAAATACATTAGTTCTTGTTTATACGTTTGACGCATTTTTAATGGCCGGACTCTCTCAGCAATTTTGCTTCCCGTCTCATCGAACGTCTCAAATTTCCAGTTTCCGGACATGATCTGCGTCAAAGGGTCGTAGGAAATGGCGTTATATATCTTTTCACGGAATCCATCGCTGTTAATGTACTCCAGACGGTAAACATAATCGTTGTCCGTCGTCTTCATCTGCTCCGCCTGAAACGGAGGGTACGGTGCAAACGTGTTAAGCGTCAGAATACCGCCATCCTCCAGATTCTCCCGAATGTTCAAAAGCGCAGCCCTCTGTAATTCCGGTGTCAGCAAATGCATAAAACCGCTTCTCGCTATGATTGCCAACGAATACTTTCTCTCACTTTTAAAATCTGTCATATTGGCAGGAAAGATATTCAAGTGCAGTCCCTTACTCTCCGCTTTACTCCTTGCCACATCACACATCGCTTCGGACAAATCTGTTCCGTCAATGTCAATGCCGGCCTCTGCCAAATGTAACAAAACCGCACCTGTCCCACAGGCAATGTCAATCGTTCCCTTTTGCCCATATTCTCTTGCTAACTCAAGGTAAAACTCCTGAAACCCTTCATAATTGTAATGCTCACTATACATCACATCAAGGTATCGATCGTAGTTCTCCGCAACATCCTTATAGTCATGCAAATCCATTTTGTCACCTCTTCCTCTTAGGCCAATGATGCTTTTCTACATTTGAAAAACAGGAATTCCGGCCGATGTATCGTACCCCCAAATTTATTCGGATATTCGTTTCTCAATTTCTCAGATGCACATGATTCCCTACACTCCTCGATAAGGAATCCCGCCTTTATCAGAGAATTCACCATGCTGGAAAATGTCCTGTGATAAAACTCATACTTATCCACAACCCGATTGATTGTCCGCTTACCTTCAACGAAGTAATTTCTGACATTTGCATAAATCCGTTCCCCCGATTCTGCACAGGTAAACTTGGGATACTCTCCGTCATACGCAGTTACCATCGGGTGGGATATACTAAATACAAAGTGAGCATTATCTTTCATGATGCCATTTACATCTTTCATCAACTGGTCCAGATCCTCCGCATAATCAAATACTAACGAACTGGTAACCACATCAAATTCTTCCTTCAGACACCCAATATCCTCCAATGCCATTTGACGATAAACAATGTTTTCGGCGTAATGGTGATTCCTTGCATACTCCAACATTTTCTCTGAAATATCAATCCCCAGTACAGTCTCCGCACCCATATTTGAATACTGTTTCGCATGGTGTCCCATACCGCAACCGATATCCAACACATGCTTACCTGCCAAATCCGGAAGCATTGCCAACAAAACAGGCGTTTCCAGACAGTCATTAAAGTTGACCTCTATACTCCTGAGGGTTTTAAAATATTCAAAAACTGCTGATCATCATATATATTTTGTTTACTCATCATCGCCTCCGGCATTCCGTATTGTAGTGTAGTATATAGCAGAGTTAATCATCTCACATCATTCTGTCAAGTCACCGTTTCTTTTTTCGCACTCCAACAACTGCAGCTACGATAACAGAAATCACTCCGCAACATGCAAGCGTGGAATACATTCCTCTGTTTTCATAGAAGAATACATAAGTAAACGTAGGCCAGTCTGCACCGCCGATGATGTCTTTGTTCGCGGTTGCGACAACCGCAAGAATAAGGGACAGACACACAAGCGCAATTCCTACTATAAGCAATGTGATAACGATTGGTTTCTTTTTCATTCGGCAAATCTCTCCATTTTCTCCAGTGCTAAAATATCCGCAAACTTCGCTTCCAAAAACAATTTATATTCTGGAAATTGCTGCGCTGTCATATATTCCCTTTGCACCAAACGCCTTATTTGCTCTATCTTTTTCTCGCTATTCTCATGATAATTTCGAATGCAGATCAATCCCCGTTCTGCTGCCTCCTGCAATGCCTCATAGGCATCCGGTACATACTCGAACCCATCAATTTGAACCGACTCGGAACAACTCACGCCAAAGGGAATTCCATTGATCGCATTTTCCGTCGGAATATTCGCGGTATAATAAATATATCCCGCCATACCTGCGTATGTTTCCTTCATCGCATCCGGCCAGTATTCCCACAAAATAAGCTTTCCGCTCACATCAAAACCATAGCTGTTCCATTTGTAATATCTGCCCGTGTGCTGATATCCGATCTCTTTGCAATACTTCTCAACGGCATTGGTCAGATATACCAGCGAGTTTTCCCGCTTGGTCGTAAAATACACCAGCGGTTTCAAGTTACTCGATACGCTGGGGACAAGCTGAGTAATCCCCTTCACATTCGTTGCATGATAATACATAATACCACCTCCGGTCTTCCATTATATGTCGATTCCTGTGCAATTACAAGAATTGAAATTTGAACCGAATTGTGGTATAATATACGTAAACAAAATGAGACCAACGTTGCCTACTGTTATACTAACAGTTTCAGATAAATGAATACTTCTTTCCCTTTTCTATTTCTGTAAATATATTCTTTCCCGAAATCCTCCTTTCGGAAAACTCCGTGAAATTTGTTTACTTATCAACAAACTTGACCGCCGTACCGTATGCAATCACCTCTGCCGCACCCTGCATAATCGCAGAGGACGCATAACGAATGTTTACAATCGCATCGGCTCCGAGTTCTTCGGCTTCCGAAACCATTCTCTTTGTGGCGAGTGCGCGCGCTTCGTTCATCATCTCGTTGTATGCTTTCAATTCTCCGCCTACCAGCGTCTTAAAACTCTGCGTAATATCCTTACCAATATTCTTTGATTGGATGGTGCTTCCTTTCACAAGTCCTAACATCTCTAATTCTTTTCCGCTAATGTAATCAGTATTTACTAAGATCATCTTCTTCGCCTCTCTTTATTTCATTTATTCTTTCTATGCAAACTTTGACCATCACTGCCGAAAATGCAAGGGGAATAATGCCTAATGCATATTTCCACACCCCGTCAAGCAGTGTGACTAGAAAGCCAAAGTACACAACATAATAAAGGATCATCATGACTGTAACTACGATCGGTGCAGTCATTTTCTTTCTGTGGGAGTTCAAGTTCATCACCTCATTCAAGTCCAATTTGTCTATCTCTTCAAGAAATTGTAAACCCTTTGGTTAAAATCTTTAGCCTCTTCATATGCCGCATGGCCCAAATGATCATACATAAATATTTCACAACCGAGTTTTTCTGCTATTTCTTCGGATGCATCCGCGCTGACTACCTTATCCCGTTTGCCGCCAATCACAAAGACGGGGCACTGGATTTTATTCAATTCATCATAAGCATTACACGTAAGGCAGGACTTTGCCAATATCATGAAACGATGCACATCTTTGGGTTTTTACAGGATAGTTAACAGTGGCATAAACAGTTTGTATCTTTTCACATATTCGTCAGAATACATTTTCACTGCCATATCCGCCACAAGTTTCTTCATATCGCCCTGCTCAGTCATTTCAACCCAGTCGTTGATTACATTCTTAACCGTATCATTGTTTTTGGAAAGGGTCACCGCAAGAACAAGTTTATGGACCAAATCCGGTCGGTCAATCGCTAGATACTGCCCAATCATGCCACCCTGAGATACACCCAAGATATCTGCATTTGTAATTCTCAATGTATCCATGGCATCGGCAATGTCTGCAGCTAAGTCTCTTACCGTTATACCTTCCCAAACATCAGGCCTACGGTCAAACAAATAAACGTTGTAATCCTTTGCAAACATTCGATACAGATAAGCCAGTGACATACCGGCGCCTTTAATACCACGGGTATTCAGCCCTTGAATCATGATCAACGGCTTTTTGCCTTTTCCAAAGGTAATGTAGTCTATCATCGTATTGGAAAGTTTTAATTTGTGTTCTTCAACGTGATACATCTTCGATTTACATCCCTTCAAATTCAAAGTTGTCCAACAACATCACCGCATCAATTAAACAGTCTGGTCATATCCTGATACCGACTAATCACCCGATAAATTTCGATATACTCGTCCTTTACTTGATATAATATAATATAGTCTTTCCACGCCAGATATAGATAGTTTGTCACAAAACTCACTCGCTTCGAAAGTTCCGCACCTAACCCTGGAAACATCTGCAATTTTTCAAAGACACTATAAATTTTCTCAGTCGTCTCTCTTGCTTTATCAGCGTTGTCTTCTGCAATAAAGTCACGAATACCTTTTAGGTCCGCAACTACCATGGGATTGATTCTCAGTTTCTTCACCCGCTATTCCTCCAACGCTGCTTTCAACTCCTCCAAACTAAGCCAGTTTTCTCCGCCCTTCACCGCCTCTTCAGCCTCTTTGAGCTTCATCAGCAGTTTTCTCTCCGCACGATCCCTCTCATAATCTTCAATGTCCAAAACGACAAATCTGCCTCGCCCGTTTTTTGTAAGAAACACAGGCTCACCCACCTGACAGTTTTTCAAAACTTCATTATAATTTCTCAAATCAGAAACCGGTAAAATATTTGGCATATGCACTCTCCCTTCGGTCAATCATTTTACTGACACCTACTGTATCTACAATTATATTATACACGATAAGCTGTAAAATTCAACGTAAAATTTTACAGCTTATCGCACACTTGCCAAATTATTTACTTGAGCACTGCTCCGACATTCGCGCCGCTCACCAATCTTGCATATCTCGCCAGCCAGCCGCTCTTAATATTCGGCTCAGGCTGAACGTAGGCTGCCTTTCTGGCCGCCAGCACCTCATCACTGACTTCCACATTGATCTGCGCGTCAGGGATATTGATGGTGATGATGTCGCCCTCCTCGATCAGTCCGATGGGACCGCCGGAAGCCGCCTCGGGAGCCACGTGACCGATGGATGCGCCGCGGCTCGCACCGCTGAAACGTCCGTCGGTGATCAGGGCAACGGTCTTGTCCAGATTCATGCCCGCCAGAGCACTGGTGGGATTGAGCATCTCACGCATACCGGGGCCACCCTTGGGACCCTCGTAGCGGATCACGACAACATCGCCGTCCACGATCTTTCCGTTGTAGATGGCTTGGATTGCCTCGTCCTCGCTGTTGAAGACGCGGGCAGGGCCACTGTGCTTTAACATCTCAGGCGCAACTGCACTGCGCTTTACCACACAGCCGTCGGGAGCGATATTGCCCCAAAGGATCTGGATTCCACCGGTCGCGCTGTAGGGATTGTCGATGGGGCGGATCGCGTTGTAATTCTTTACATACGCGCCCTCAATGTTTTCTGCCAGTGTCTTTCCGGTCGCGGTGATCACGGATGTGTCCAGATGACCGCCTTTCACCAGCTCGGACTGTACTGCCGCCACACCGCCTGCCAGGAACAGATCCTGCATGTGGGTGGGGCCTGCCGGTGCCAGATGACAGAGGTTCGGAATCTTCTCACTCATCTCGTTGAACAGGTTCAGATTCAGCTCCACACCCGCCTCATTGGCAATCGCCAACAGATGCAGCACACTGTTGGAGCTGCAGCCCAGTGCCATGTCGCAGGCAAGGGCATTGCGGATGGATTTTTCATTGATAATATCTCGAGCCTTGATGTCCTTCTTCACCAGTTCCATGATCGCCATGCCGGCGTGCTTTGCCAGTTGCATACGACCGGAGTGGACTGCAGGGATGGAACCATTGCCGGGGAGGGCAATACCCATGGACTCGCACAGACAGTTCATACTGTTTGCGGTATACATACCCGCACAGCTTCCGCAGCCGGGACATGCACCGGTCTCGCACTCGTGAAGCTTCGCGTCATCGATCAGATCAGCCTTTCTCGCTCCAACCGCCTCGAACAGCTTCGACAGAGAAACCTCCTCGCCATTGTACAGACCGGCCATCATGGGGCCGCCACTGCACACGACAGCGGGGATGTTCATGCGAACCGCCGCCATCACCATGCCGGGAACGATCTTGTCACAGTTGGGCACCAGCACCAGACCGTCGAACTGGTGGGCCATGGCCATGGTCTCCACACTGTCCGCGATCAACTCACGGCTCGCCAAGGAATATTTCATTCCGATGTGTCCCATAGCGATACCGTCGCACACGCCGATGGCAGGAACCATGATCGGGGTTCCACCGGCCATGCGAACGCCGGCCTTCACGGCCTCGGTGATTTTATCCAGATGGAAGTGACCGGGAACGATCTCGCTGTGGGCGCTCACTACGCCGATCAGCGGACGATCCAGCTCTTCCTTCGTATATCCCATGGCGTAGAACAGACTGCGGTTCGGCGCACGCTCAACGCCCTGGGTGACATTTGCACTACGTAATTCCATAACTTCCTCCCGGATTACTTTTTCAACCAGCTCATCATGCCGCGCAGTTCTTTGCCGACCTTCTCTAAGAGATGCTCGCCCTCTTTGCGGCGGGTTGCCAGGAAGCGTGCCTTTCTGCCTGCGGAGAACTCCTGCATGAACTCGCTTGCAAAGGTACCATCCTGAATCTCGGAGAGAACCTTCTTCATCTCCTTGCGGGTCTCGTCGGTGATCAGTCTCTTGCCGGTGCGGTAGTCGCCGTACTCAGCAGTGTTGGAAATGGAATATCTCATCATTGCGAATCCGCCGCTGTTGATCAGGTCAACGATCAGCTTCATCTCATGGATACACTCAAAGTAAGCCATCTCAGGCTCATAGCCTGCCTCAACCAGGGTCTCAAAACCGGCCTTCATCAGCTCGGTAACACCGCCGCAGAGAACTGCCTGCTCACCGAACAAATCGGTCTCAGTCTCCTCACGGAAGGTGGTCTCCAGAATACCGGCACGGCCTGCGCCGATACCGCTTGCGTATGCCAGCGCGTACTCCTTCGCCTTGCCGCTGTAATCCTGATGGATCGCGATCAAACTGGGAACACCCTTGCCCTCAACATACTGGCTTCTTACGGTGTGGCCGGGACCCTTGGGTGCGATCATGATAACATCAATGTTCTTCGCGGGCTGGATTGCATTGAAATGAATATTGAAACCGTGTGCAAAACACAGAACGTCGCCTTCCTTCATGTTCGGTGCAACCTGTGCATTGTAGATGTCCGCAGCCAGCTCATCGGGAACCAGCATCATCACCACATCACCGGCCTTCGCTGCGTCCTCAACTTCCATTACCTTGAGACCTGCTGCCTCAGCCTGCGCCCAGCTCTTGCTGTCCTTACGAAGGCCAACTACAACGTCAACGCCGCTCTCATGCAGGTTCTGCGCGTGAGCATGTCCCTGACTTCCGAAACCAATGATGGAGACGGTCTTGCCGTCCAGCATTCCTAAATTACAATCGGCGTCATAATACTTCTTAATCATGATAATTTCTCCTTTTTCTATGTAATGATATAATTGCCCATTAGGGGGATTAACTGATGAATGTCTATTCGCGTTGCAAAAGCTCCGCCACCCGCGTGTTCTCGCCTCGCTCCATACCGGTGATTCCGGTCCGGCACATCTCCACCACGCGATACTTCTTCAGCATGCCGAGGAAGCTGTCAATCTTGTCCGGGCGTCCGGTCAGCTCCATGGTCATGCAAGTGGGTGTAACGTCCACGATCTTTGCGTGATAAATCTCCGCAATCTCCTTGATCCGGCTGCGGCTGTCATCGTCCGCCGCCACTTTTAGCAGAAGTAATTCGCGAAGCAAGCTTTTTTCCGAATCCAGCACGTAAACCAGTTTCGTCTCAATCAATTTATCCGTCTGCTGAATAATCTGCTTCAATACCTGAGCATCACCCTGCGTCACAATCGTGATCCGGGAAATCTCAGGGTTGTCCGTCGCAGACACCGTCAAACTATCAATATTGAACCCGCGTCGGCTAAATAACGAAGCGACGCGAACCAAAACATTTGCATGGTTTTCCACCACCAAACAGAGTACTGCTTTCTCCATAAGTTCCTCCCATATGTGGACACCGAACCCGCACTCATCTGCGTGTTCCTTCCTTTAAAAATATGAAAGCCTCCGTCTCCCATTCCAAGAGACGAAGGCTAATCTTCGCGACACCACTCTCATTGCCTTCACTGCATTTACGTATGAATGATTTTGTCTCTGTGAAGAACGATTTTGAGACAGAATATCACAACTCAACGCACCTGTCAAGTGTTTGCTCCCCTTTTTTGATTTTTCTGCATTTTCGACATTGTTTTCCAGAATCACGCTTTGTTTTCCGTAATTTTTTCGGAATTTTTATCATTCCCCAAAAGATTCCTTTTGCAACAAGCTCACAGCAGCTGATACAGCAACTGTACAACCAGCGGATAAAACGCAGTAGTACAAACCATACGGCTAATTTGAAGCACCGATACAATTGACGGATCCGCTCCGAAATCTGCCGCCACCAGTGCGGATTCCGATGCGCCTCCCGCCGAGGTTGACAGCATTGCAGTCACCAGATCGATCTTACACACCTTGTGAATCACTCTCGCCAGCAGTTGATTGATGAGCACGAATCCGCAGCAGAGAAAAACAGCCGGT
>JAFQDI010000053.1 GCA_017416055.1 Lachnospiraceae bacterium | reverse complement strand
CCTCTCCGGGCATCTTCACCGAGTCAAACTCGACAGGAATCTCAAAGGTCTTCGGCTCGTCTATGTGGTTAAAAAGTTCTGATAAACTAATCTGCATACTTCGTCTCCTAATACGCACCTAAACATTATACATAGGTGCAAGTAGTTTGTCAAGTAAAAATACTTGATTTTTTCACAACATTTCTGTTCTTATTATAATGCATTCCGGCCATTCATTCAAGTCATTCTTTGCATGAATTTTTCTTATTTTTGAGAAACATCACCACGTTGAAATATTTTCACATCTGTGCTACACTGTTTCTGAAGAACTTAGGTTACTTTTCCTTGTTCACCTATTACCCAACTGTCGGAGGACCTATGAACGTTACCGGAATCATTGCCGAATACAATCCCTTTCATTCAGGCCACGCCTATCATCTGGCACAGGCCCGCAAACTGACCCGGGCAGATTACGTGATCGCAGTCATGAGCGGTGATTTTGTGCAGCGCGGCGAACCCGCACTGGTGGACAAATATCTGCGCACGCGTATGGCATTGGAAAACGGTGCCGACCTCGTCCTCGAGCTGCCTGTCCTTTACGCCACCGCAGGCGGTGAGGACTTTGCTGCCGGCGGCGTCGCAATGCTTGACCGGCTGGGTGTCGTGACTTCCCTATGCTTTGGAAGCGAGTGCGGTGATCCGGCTCATCTTCTTTCTGCCGCCGAGCAACTGAACGATCTCTCCCCTGAAACGGAGAAGTTCATCCGAAGTGCTTTGAAGGAAGGGCTCTCCTATCCTGCTGCTGTCGCAAAAGCAATCCGGATTTCCGACGATGATACGGTTACCGCCGATTTACTGTCCTCTCCAAATAACCTATTGGGAATCGAATACTGCCGTGCATTGAAGCATTTTTCCTCCGGCATACAGCCGGTAACGATTAAGCGTCTCGGTGAGTATCACGATATGGATATGAATCCTGATCAATCCCTTGCAAGCGAAAAAGATCATTCCGATCGCTACGTCTCCGCTTCAGCTCTTCGCAACTGCTTTACCACGAACACTGTCACGAATGCACTGAAGCAGCTTGCGCCCTGCGTTCCTGAGTCGGTACTTCACCTTTTGGAGTCAGGTGCCGGACACTCACTTCCTCTGTTTGCCAACGACTTTTCCGATGCACTGTTTCTGCGACTGCTCTCACATTCCCCTGAGACACTGGCTCAGATGTTGGATATCTCCGAAGATCTCGCCGGACGCATTCGAAATATTGTCCCCGAAGTCCATAGTTTCACGCACCTTGCTGAGACGATCAAGTGTAAATCCTACACGCGCCTTCGCATCAACCGTGCTCTTGTCCACTGCCTGCTTGGTATCACTGACAGGACGATGAACGATGCAAAAGCTTCCGGATATGTTCATTACGGACGCATCTTGGGCTTCCGTGAATCTGCTCGTCCGCTTCTGAAGGAACTACATCTGCATGCTTCTATTCCGCTGATTTATCAGATGACTCAGGCAGATGAGCAGCTGACTCCCGAGGGTAAAGCACTGCTTTCTTTAGACACCTTTGCCGCTGAGCTTTACCGAATGACCGCACAGCGAAAATTCGGAAGTCAGATTCCGGAGGAATATCGAAGAAGGCTCATCACTATTTAACTTATATCACGAAACGGGAGAACCGAAAACTCGATTCTCCCGCTTTTTGCATCTACAAATTCCTTACTCTGCCGGCATGAATTGCTTTGTTTTCTGTAAAATTAGTCTCACCGGATGATAAAGCACCAGCATGATCACAAAGTTTCCGATTCCGTGTGTGATATCGAAAGGTATTCCGGCGATCCACCAGGAGAACATATTGGCAAGCCCTGCCGCGATACCTCCTTCTGCTGCACCGATCACAAAATAGGGCAGCGAACAGAGGAACCCAAAGAGCAACCCGAAGGTTCCGGAAAGCATGCTCCAAATCCAGACAGACGTATGCTTATGCATCAGCCATGCCACAAACGCCAGCAGCGGCCATGCATACAGATACATCACCCACCAAAGGCCAAAGCCGAACATTACACCCTCGATCAAAATAAATACCGGAATGGCAAACAATATCGGTCTACCGTAAAACACGGTAAACACGATGACCAGAAAGGTCGTCATCTCCACATTGGGAATATTCATCATCGCCACCTTGCACACTTCAATGAGCGCCACCATCAATCCGACGAGCGCGATCTCATGTGCAGGGGATTTTGCTTTCACCATCTCAAACTTCACTGCCATGCTGATGCCAACTCCAATTTAATCTGAAATACGTCTCCGTCTTCAATCGGCTGCGTAGAAATTCCGTAATCACATTCCTTTCCATTTACATAGACGTACCAAAAAGTTCCTGTCTCTGTATAGTCGGCATACAGACCATTCACCGTATGTAAGGAAAGTCCGTAAGGGCCCTCTGTACCGGCGAAGGTAAGTCCCTGTTCCTTCGCCTCATTCATGGCCTCTATCAACACCTTTGCCGTCGTCTTCTTCAGTTTGTAAGACACGATTTGGCCCTTATCATCCACCACTTCGATGGTGATTGTCTTCACACCGTCCACCAGCTTTTCTCTGAACGTCTGATATGCAATCAGCATCACTCCCACCAGAAGCACCATCAACACAATTCCCACAACCATCTTTTTGTTCACTTTTTTCATAAGCTCTCCTTTACTGCCCTTTGCAGTTCGTTTGTATTTCATCCGGTGAAGAAAAATTGTGACACTAATGAATAAAGAAAAGCCTCCTACCCAAAGGTAAAAGGCTCTCATCCACAGGAAACTGCATACAGCTTTACGCAGAGTTTCGTGTTTAACCAATTACTCGTGGTCCCACAATATCATCATAGGCAGGTCTTCTGACTTAGGTCTCAACACTTTACTTCACCTTCCCGGTTTCCCAGTGGCGCTCACTTTCGTGGAAGTAAAGCTCCTCCAATACAGCGACGAGTTCGTACAGGATTCTCACCTGTTTCCCTTTTCACCGAAGAAAATATATCACTCTCTCCGACACCTATCACGTTTATTCACTTGATGTTGCTATAATTGTATCATATCCACGCACGGTTTGCAATGCTATTCCGAATGCAGATTGCATAAAATTCGGTACAGCGACTCAACTTTCGCCCATATACCATGTCCGCAAATCAGCGCCACAGGTTATACAACGCCGCAATCAAAATACCCAAAATCATTCCGCACAGCACCTGAAGCGGCGTATGGCCCACAAATTCCTTCAGTTTCTTTTCCACCGGCACATGTCGATCTCCAAGCTCCTCGAACAATTTCACCAGTTCATTAATGATGACGGCCTGCTTGCTGGTCTCCCAACGAACCCCCATCGCATCGTGCATTACCACAGATGCCAGCATCGCCGTGATCGCAAACTCAAAGGATCCCACTCCGTAAACCAATGCGGCAGTCATCGCCATGCAGGAATAGGTAGCAGAATGCGCGCTGGGCATTCCACCGTCACCCACCATACGTTCCCATCTAAGGGTGCGGTTGATCACCGCATAGATGATCGTCTTTACAATCTGTGCAATAAACCAGCCCAGACAGCCGGCAATCAAAACACGGTTTGAAAATAATTCTCGTAATAGCTCTCCCACGTTTGTCATTCTCCTTTTCTTTTGGATGGCAAAACGGTATTTATCCGCCAACAGCTCTGTCAGTTCTTAAAGCTATGAATCGGTGCGGGAATACGTCCGCCACGGTTTACAAACGATTCACAGGAGTAACGATTCACCGGCATAATCGGTGCGTAACCTAAAAGCCCACCAAACTCAACCACTTCACCCACATTTTTTCCGCAAACAGGGATCAAACGCACCGCTGTCGTCTTCTGGTTGATCATACCGATCGCCGCCTCATCGGCGATAATTCCACTGATCGTGGATGCCGGTGTGTCTCCGGGGATAGCGATCATGTCCAGTCCTACAGAACAAACGCAGGTCATCGCTTCCAATTTTTCCAATGTCAGTGCACCGCGATTCACCGCATCGATCATTCCCTGATCCTCACTGACCGGGATAAATGCGCCGGAAAGTCCGCCTACGTAGGAGGAGGCCATCACGCCGCCTTTCTTCACCTGATCATTGAGGAGCGCAAGTGCCGCCGTGGTTCCGGGAGCGCCAACGCTCTCCAGACCGATCTCCTCCAAAATCTCCGCCACACTGTCACCAACCGCAGGCGTCGGTGCAAGCGATAAATCCACAATACCAAACGGCACATTCAACCGCTTAGATGCCTCTCTGGCCACCAGTTGCCCAACACGGGTCACCTTAAATGCAGTCTTTTTGATTGTCTCACAGAGCGTCTCAAAATCAGCACCCCGCACCTGCGTAAGTGCGGTTTTTACCACACCCGGGCCACTGACACCCACATTGATCACGCGATCACCTTCTGTCACGCCGTGAAATGCACCTGCCATAAAAGGATTATCGTCGGGAGCGTTGCAGAATACCACCAACTTCGCGCAGCCGATGGAATCATTTTCCTTCGTCAGTTCTGCGGTCTTCACGATCACCTCGCCCATCAATTTCACCGCGTCCATATCAATACCGGTCTTCGTGGATCCCACGTTCACCGAGCTGCAGACACGATCTGTCGTCGCCAGTGCCTCTGGAATGGAACAGATCAGATTCTGCTCTGCTCTGGTCATCCCTTTGCTCACCAGTGCCGAGTATCCGCCGATGAAATTCACTCCCACTTCTTTCGCTGCGCGATCCAGTGTCTTTGCGATGGTGACAAAGTCTGCAGGAGTCTTACACGCACAGCCGCCAACCAGTGCAATGGGGGTAACAGAAATACGCTTATTTACAATGGGAATACCGAATTCTTTTCCAATCTCATCTCCGGTTCGTACCAGATCACGGGCATAATTCACGATCTTCTCATATATCTTCTCATTCAGACGATCCAAATCGCTGTCGCAGCAGTCCAAAAGGCTGATTCCCATGGTGATGGTACGCACATCCAGCATTTCCTGCTCGATCATTTTATTTGTCTCAATTACTTCAAAACTGGTAATCATAGCGTGTCCTTTTCCAATTAGTTTTATCTTATCAAACGACTTGTTCCGCACTTCGTGCTCCCCTGGTTTGATCAAATCCGATGCATACTGGTAAAAATCTCCTCGCTCTGGCAACGAATCTTTACGCCTAAGCCTTGTCCGATCTCTTCCATCGCCTCGGACATCTGCGCGAGCGTCGCATCTGCCTTACTGATGTCGACGATCATCATCATGTTAAAATAGCCCTGCACGATTGTCTGGGAAATATCCTCAATATTCATATGGTGATCCGCAAGGTAAGTACATACCTTCGCGATAATGCCCACTGTATCTTTACCTAAAACCGTAATAATAATCTTGCTCATCGTTTTCTCCTCACTCTGCTTATAAATGTGTATCTAATCATCTCACAATCTGTTCTTCTGTGCAACAATTTTTTCAAAATCGGCCTAAATTAGAAATATACAATCTCCGACATTTTCTCTCTGGAGGCCACCGTAATCGGGAAATCGCTTCCCCGGTACGGGCATTCTCCCAATGAGATCTCCACCTTCACTGATTCGTAGGCTAAATCCGGATAATTGTTCTCTTTGCTCAGATGCCCTAAAAAGATGTGTCGGATATTATCATGGAGCACCTCGCAGAGCAAATGTCCCGCCGATTCATTGGACAAATGACCTCTCGTTCCCAGAATGCGCTGTTTCAGATAATAAGGATAGGGCCCGGTTTCTAACATCCGGATATCATGGTTCGCCTCCAAGAGAAGCACATCCAGATTTTGCAGATGTTCCACGGTGTAGCCACTGTACTCGCCGAGGTCAGTCATCACCGCAGCCGCTTTTCCTTCGTGCTCCACACGGTAGGCACAAGGGTCCGCTGCATCGTGAGATATCCGGATCGGCTCGACATCCAGATCCCCGATGGAAAAGCCCTCATCCGGGTGAATCGCATGGAACAGTTCTCGAGGTATCGCACCCAATGTAGATGTATTTAAGATTCTGCGAATCGTCCGCTCGGTGGCGTAGACCGGAATGTGATATTTCCGCAGCATCACGCCCAGGCCGCAAATATGATCTGTGTGTTCGTGTGTAATCAAAATACCGTTCACATCATTTCCGGACAGTCCCAGCTCTCTAAGACCCTGATCGATCTTTTTCGCTGATATTCCGCTGTCAATCAGCAGATGCGTCCGGTCACTGCCCGTGTAAATACAGTTTCCGCTGCTTCCGCTGGCTATACTTGCAAATCTCATGTAATGTTAATTTCCTTTGTCTTTCAATTCGTTCAATGCTCGCTCAATCTGCTCTTTTGTCCAACCAATCGACCCGCTGTTATCAATGACGCGCTGGCATCCGGCGCGAAACTTGGCCTCGGACAACTGATTGCTCATCACCGCATCAATCCGTTCATCGCTGTAGCCCCGGCTTTCGCGAAGTCTCTTTCGTCTGGTCTCCTCATCCGCATAGATGTACCAAACTTCCCCGCAAATGTCCTCGTAGCGCGCTTCCAGTAAAAGTGCCGCTTCCACAGCGATCCATTCCGCCTGACAACGCTCACAGCGCCGAACGATCTCCGCCTTCACCGCCGGATGAATAATCGCATTCTGCCTTTCCAACATCGTCTTGTCCTGAAATATGATCTCCGCGATCTTCCGGCGATCCAGCGTTCCATCCGCTTTCAGCACCTGCGGTCCGAACAATTCCACCACCGCAGGAAAACAGGCTCCATCAGGCTCCATCAGCTCCCGTCCAACCTCATCGGCAAGAATGACCTCTGCACCAAACTGTTCGCTCAAAAGGCTAAGTACCCGGCTCTTGCCTGCACCTACGCCTCCGGTTATCCCAATCACGTAACTCATACAGTCTCCTCTTACTTTGTCTCAAACCAACTCTTTCCGGACTGAATTTCAATCTCCAGCGGAACTGCCATCTCGGCTGCTCCCATCATCGCCTCTCTCACAAGCGTCTTCACCTGTTCTTCCTCTGCATAAGGAACTTCCAAAAGCAATTCATCGTGCACCTGTAAAACAATCCTGGACTTAAGCCCCTGTTTCTTCAACTCCCGATCCACCCGCACCATGGCAATCTTCATGACATCTGCCGCGGTTCCCTGAATCGGCGCATTCATCGCGATGCGCTCACCAAACTGGCGCTGCATAAAGTTCGATGAAGTGATCTCCGGAACCGGACGTCTTCGTCCAAATACAGTGGACACATAACCCTTCTCCTTCGCATCACTCACCAGGCTGTCCAAAAAGACTTTGATCTGAGGATATGTCTCAAAATACCGGTTGATATAGTCGAGTG
>JAFQDI010000052.1 GCA_017416055.1 Lachnospiraceae bacterium | reverse complement strand
GATCAGCAGCAGTAATCTTTATGAAATGGAAAGCATCATTCAGCAGAATGTGTTCGTTTTCAACGCCACAATCAGAGACAATATCACCATGTTCCGCGACTTCCCTGAAGAAGAGATCAACGAGGCAATTCGCCTTTCCGGCCTATCAGCGTTGATCGAGGAAAAGGGCGCAGATTATATGTGCGGTGAGAATGGCAGCGGACTGTCCGGCGGCGAGAAACAGCGAATTTCCATTGCTCGGAGCTTGCTGAAAAAATCGCAGGTGCTCCTTGTGGATGAAGCCACCGCAGCGCTGGATGCGGAAACCGCATATCAAGTTTCAAGAGCTATTCTTGGACTTAAAGCGGTTACAAGCATCGTTGTTACCCACGCCCTTGATGAAGGGCTGCTCAAACAATACGATGGTATCATCACATTGAAAAATGGTTCGATTGTTGAATCGGGAACGTTCGAAGAGCTGATTGCAGAGAAAGGATATTTCTATTCACTGTTTACCGTTTCGCAATAAGGTGTCGCTTTTTAAATGTTTAAAAATTAGGTATTGTAATTTTGGGCTTCTTCGTATATAATAAACACAAATCCAAATTATAATAATCTAAATTATTATAATCCAAATTATTGCAATTGTAATGATAAAAGGAGCCAAACAATGTTTCTTGGTCGCGAAGATGAATTGAAGTTACTGGAAGAGAAGTATCAGTCGAAGGGTGGTCAGTTGCTGATTGTCTATGGCAGGCGTCGTGTCGGAAAGACGGAGATGCTTCGCAAATTTTGTGAAAATAAGGAGCATGTGTTTTATGCTTGCGCGGAATGTCCTGATGAAAAGCAGTTGGCTTTATTTGGTGAGCGCATTTTGCATAAGGGGATACCTGCATCAAAATATCTTACCCGGTTTTCTGATTGGCAGCAGGCGTTCGAAAGTATTGCAGAGCTGCCGGGTGATGGAAAAAAACTGTTGGTAATCGATGAATTTCCCTATATGGTAAAGAACAATGCCTCAATTCCCTCGGTTTTGCAGAATTTGTGGGATGCAAGGCTAAAAGATGAAAATGTGATGATTATCCTCTGTGGCAGTGCCATGTCCTTCATGGAAAAGGAGATATTGGCGGAGAAGAATCCTCTTTACGGACGAGCAACCGGGATTTTGAAAATGCGGGAGATGGACGTATATGATGCGGTAAAATTTTTGCCCAATTACAGTCCATTGGAAAAAATCACCGCATATGCAGTGTTGGGAGGCATTCCCCATTATTTAAAACAGTTTGACGATCGTTTGTCGATTGCAGAAAATATTCAAAAAAACATTTTGACCAGAGGGAGTATTTTGTATAGCGAGGTGGAGTTTCTGATGCGTCAGGAACTGAGAGAAACTTCCGTGTACAATGCGATCATTGAAGCGATTGCCTTGGGAAATACGAAACTAAACGGAATTTATCAGAAAACACAGATTGAGAGGAGCAAGCTGAGTGCTTACCTTCGCAACTTGATGGATCTGGGGATTATTTGCAGAGAATTTTCGGTAGATGACGGAGTGAAAGAGCAGGCAAATGTTCAGAGGGGAATTTATCAAGTGACAGATAATTTCTTCCGTTTCTGGTATGCGTTTGTATTCCCTAACGGGTCTGAGTTGGAATCCGGAGATCACGCAGGCGTGTGGAAATATGAGGTGGAGCCGGAATTGGACCGTTATGTGTCATTGACGTTTGAGAGTGTTTGCAGACAATTCCTCAGAAGGGAAAATCGCAGAGAAAACTTGCCCTTCAGGTATGCGAAGATTGGCCGCTGGTGGAATAAAACCGAAGAACTGGACATATTGGCAGTTGACCGGAGAGGAGAGAATTATCTGATTGGAGAGTGCAAATACAAAAATAGTCCGTTTACTTTTGGCGATATGATGCACATGCAGAAGAAATTTTTGCCAAAGAGAGAGGATAGCGGAATGTACTATTTTATGTTTTCCAAGAGCGGATTCGCCGAGGAAGTGAAAAGATATGCGAAGGAGAATGGACTCTTTACGGTCGGGCCGGATGATTTGGGATTGTAAATAAAACAGCCGCCATTTCCCCACTAATGGCGGTTGTTTTATTTGCCTAAAGTGCTGATTGCCCAAACATATGAATGAATGCTTTCCTCTGCACCTAATTGACATCTTTTGATACATTTTTGTGCAGGCCACATTGTAAATCCGTTTGGCAGTTTTACAGCAATATTAAGTTCTCCTTTGGGGTCGTTATCATCAGTTATCCATTCGCCACCATAAACGTTAATCACGGTTTGACCGATATATGATGCCAAAGCGAAAAGGATTTGACCACGGTTATGATCAATTAAACCACCGGGTCCGCTTTGCTCATCAATAAATCGGTCGATTTCTTTCATGCTATCTATCGTGTAATCAACAGCGTATCCGGAAGAATTGAGAGCTTTAACAATCCATTCTGAATGAGTAGAAATATCTTGTAATAAAGTTGGTCTTTTTTTGTTTAGTAATTTATGTAACAGTTTTTTCAGCATCAAAGTTTATTCCTTTCATCGGGTTTTGTAAAACGATTATATCGCACCGCTGCTTCAGTGTATACCCATAAAATTCTGCGCCTGATGCATTTCGTAATACAACCCCTTAAGTGCAATCAGCTCCTCGTGCGTTCCCCGCTCTACAATCTCTCCGTGATGAAGAACCAGAATCAGATCCGCCTCGCGGATCGTGGAAAGTCTGTGCGCGATAGCAATGATGGTTTGATTGCCGGTCAGGTTTTTCAGCGCTTTCTGGATCTGCTTCTCGGTCTGCACATCAACGGAAGCGGTGGCTTCATCCAGAACGATGATCGGCGACTGACGAAGGATCGCTCTGGCGATGGCGACACGCTGCTTTTGACCGCCGGAAAGGCGAAGCCCTCGCTCCCCAACCTTTGTCTCATATTGTTCGGGCATACTTAAAATATCGTCGTGAATGTTGGCGGCTTTCGCGGCCTCCTCGATCTCTGCCCGCGTGGCATCCGGCTTGGCGTAGCCGATGTTTTCGGCAATGGTCCCGTTGAAGAGGAAGGTATCCTGAAGCACGGGCGAAATGTTGTGGCGCAAGCTTTCCAGCGTCACGGACTTGATATCTTTTCCGTCGATCAAAATTCGACCTTCGATGGGATCATAGAATCGGGAGATCAACTGCGTGGCGGTGGTCTTTCCCGCTCCCGTGGCGCCGACAAATGCAACCATCATGCCCGGCTTACAGGAGAAGGAGATGTTTTTCAAAACAGGGATTTTGTTGCTGTAATGGAAACTTACGTTTTCGAACGTGACTGCGCCGTCAACGTGACCGATATCCTGGGCGTCCGCTGCATTCTCGATGGCTGAAGGGGTATCGAGGATCAGGGTAACACGCTCGGCACCGGCGAGGGACTGCTGAAGATTTTCCAACAGATTGGCAAGACCGGAAACAGGCGCATAAAACAGCGACAGATAAAGGACAAAAGCGACGATATCTTCGACGGAAAGTTGTCCTTTGTACGCCAGAAAGCCTCCGAAAAATACCACGAGAACCGTCCCGGCCGAAGAAAGAAATTCCACACTCGGATGAAAGATCGCACTGGCGCGAAGTGCCCGCAGCATGGCTCTTACCTGCTCAAAGTTTTTGGTGCTGACCCGCTCGCTTTCGTATTTCTCCTGACCAAAGGACTGGATTTCATGAAGTCCGGACAAGCTGTCCTGCAGCTGGGCGTTCAGTTCGCCCATGCACTTTTGAGAGGCCTTGAAGAACGGACGGACAATCTTGGCAAAGATTACTCCGGACAGGAGGATCAGCGGGATCGGACAGCAGGTGATCAGGGCCAGTTTCCAGTTGATCGTCAGCAGGATCAACAAAACGCCGGTGAAGGTCACCGCATTGGTGATCATTTCAGGAATCATATGTGCATACAAAAGCTCGAAGTCTCGGGTATCGTTGATCACACGGCTCATCAGATCTCCGGTCTGTTTATCGTGGAAGAAGCCCAGATCTAAGCTTTGCAGTTTGCGATACAATCGGTTTCGCAGATCGCCCACCAGATGCCATGCAGCCTTATGGGTCAGATAGTTGCTGAAAAATCTGAACAAAACACGCAACAGATAAAGAATCAGCAAGCCCAGTGCCAGCCCCGCAATCGCGTCCGGCGAAGCATTTTGTGCGCCTTTTTCTACGATTCCGGTCATGGAGGACAGGAGTTTCGGGGCCGTGAGGTTGATTACGGTTAAGATTAGCGTGGATAGAATGGCCAGAACGTATAGTCCTTTATAGCGGGCGGCTTCCTTTGTAAGTTTCCATAACATTTTCATTGGTGTGATCTCCTATCTCCTGTTTTTTTTACTATATCACACGGAGGATTTGATGTAAACATTTTTAGTGGGTGCGGTGTTCAGTCTTGAAAATGAACTGGAAACAAAGGATAAAATAATAGAAAAAACACCACCGGGAGAAGCCGTTACGGTTACTCCCGGTGGTGTTTTCAAAGATGATCAATCATCTACTTCTTTTTCTACCCATATAATCTCACCCGTCAGCGCATTGACCTCATAGTGGTACTCGGTTCTTTCGATTTTGAACTCAATTTCGTAGATGAGTACACCATTCTCACGATCCAATTCGCATTCATAATCCCAAATCTGATCGGCGGTTAAGCCGGTGTTGGACAGAACGAGTGCCTTTACTGCTTCTATGGACAGTGGCTGGGAAGGTGTATCGGTTGCTCCGTGGCTGCCGGAAGACGGTTCCTCGGTGGGAGCTTCCGTGTTATCGGTTGCACCGGAATCCCCGGGGCGGTTTGTGGGGTGGTCATCGTCCCGATCCTGATCCGCCTTCATAATCTCGCCGGATGTGGCATTGATCTGGTAATCATATTCGATGCCGTTTGCATCGAATTCCACCTCGTACACCATGACACCATCTTCCCAGTCCAATTCGATTTCGGCGCGCACCGCATCCAGAGAAGGAAAGGAGAGACCGGTATGGGTCAGTGCAGCCTTTAGGGCAGCGTCGCGCCCAATGTAGGCTTTGTCGCTGGCTGAGCCGTTGGAGTTCACTTGAGGAAGTGGCTCGGTGGCGGAAGAAACCAGCAAATTCAGTTCGTTGATGGTAAGGGAAGACAGCTCCTCAAAGGTGTGCAGTGGATTTGCATCCAACAGGTTTTGGATCAACTGAGCCTTTCCCACGGAGATATGATTGTTCTCGGCCAGTTGCTGAAGGTTTTTGTCGGCCTCAATGGTTTGGCTGAGAACGGCACCGTTAAAGTTCCCGGTTTGAAGAAGGTTTTGCACGGATTCCGTCAGCTTTGCCTGTAGTGCGGCGTTATTCTTGGCGTTTTCACCGTCAACGCTGATCAAAATAGAATTGGCCAATTCGGAGAGATAG
The DNA here is from genome assembly GCA_017416055.1 of Lachnospiraceae bacterium. The sequence continues at coordinate 3,705 of JAFQDI010000052.1, read as the reverse complement.
CCTTTGGTCAGCATGGAGCCGATCAGTGCGTTTACAGCCACGTCGATATGACTGCCTGTAAAGTCCATGTCGCCAATAATAATGCGCCCGTCTTCATTGCGGGGGACAACGTCAATGACTCTTTCGTCCCGGTTGATCTTAATAGCGATGCTGGGATTTACATCCAACAGAACGGTAGAAACGATGGCATGTTGGTTTCGATAAACGTGGATGCCTGATGCAGTGCCGATCAGAAGGGTCAGGGCAGCGGCAATGGCAATCAACGGTTTGAACCGACGATAAGATTTCTTTTTCATGGGAACGCTTCCTTTCTGTGTGTTACAGTCGGCAAGGACAGAAGGAAGAATGTCAGGGGTGGCGTTCGTAAACGCCTGACGGATTTTTGTGTTCAGTTCTTGGTTGGTATTCATTTCTGCCCTCCTTGGGTCAAATAGGTGTTGAGCTTTTTGATCGCTCGGTGGTATTTCGAGAGAACGGTGGAAAGGGGCATCTTCAACAGATGGGCAATTTCCCTGTGCTTAAAACCGGCAACGGCGTGAAGGATAATGATTTCTCTGTCTTTTGCAGAGAGAAGATCCATACATCCTTTGAGAACCAAGCGGTCCTCTGCAGACAGGCCTTCTTTGGCCTCAAGGTAAGGTTCCCAGTCTTCCGCGGGAATATCCACGGTTCGTTTTTGCTCTCTCAGTACCTGAAGACAAAGATTCCGGGTGATGGTTAGAAACCAAGCCATCGGTTTTCCGTTACTTTTGTAGCTGACGGCAGCGGAATAGATTCTTAGAAAACTGTCATGAAGAACGTCTTCCGCATCGTGAGTATTCTTCAGAATGGAAAGGGCATATCCATAGATGGCAGGGCTTGTCCGATGATACAATTCGGTCAGGGCCTCTGAGTCTTGCGCAGCGACTCTTTGGATAAGTTCATCCAAAACGGCAGTCTCGGTATGAAGTTCGGATTGAATCGTTGTCATCTGCAGTGCCATGGCTTACTCCTTTCACCTATATAATGCACGGGAGGGGATATTTATTGCATCGGTAAAATAATTTTTATCCAAAAGCGTGTCTTTTTTGCGCTTCACGCCTTTGAGCCTAGTTTATCAGAGAAAAGTCGGGAAATCAATGGAAACACGTCTTGTCATCGGAGGAGAAAGCTCTTATAATAAGAAGGACTGAGATTCATGGATGCCAAACATCAATGACAGAGAATTAAATGAAGCGAGAGATGATTATGATTTTTGATACACATGCACACTATGATGATGAAGCCTTTGATGAAGACAGAGAGGGTCTGCTAACCTCACTGCCGGGCGCAGGGATCGGCGCGGTGGTTTGCGTGGGAGCCAGTCTGCCCACGGTGGAGACCAGTATCGCGCTGGCGCAAAATTATCCTTGGATGTATGCGTCGGTGGGCGTTCATCCCCACGATGTGGCGGATATGAATGACGAGCGGATGCTCTGGTTGGAGAAGATGAGCCGCCACGAGAAGGTGGTGGCAGTCGGCGAGATCGGTCTGGACTATCACTATGATGATATTGACCGGGAGGCGCAGAAGTACTGGTTTGAGCGGCAGCTTCGCTTGGCGGAAAAAGTGGACAAGCCGGTCATCATTCACACACGGGATGCGGCGCAAGATACACTGGATATGATGAAGAGTGATGCGGCAAAGGGCCTTGGCGGCATCATCCACTGCTTTCCCTTCGGTGCGGAGTTGGCCAGAGAGTATCTGAATCTGGGATATTATCTGGGTATCGGCGGTGTGGTCACGTTTAAGAACGGCAAGAAGACGAAAGAAGCGGTGGCTTACGCGCCGCTGGAGAGGATCGTTCTGGAGACGGACTGCCCCTATCTGGCACCCACACCTTACCGCGGCAAGCGCAATGATTCCACACTTCTTCGGTTGGTGATCAGTGAGATCGCCGGAATCAAGGGGATCAGTGAGGAGGAAGTGGAGCGGGTGACGTGGGAGAATGCGAAGCGGGTGTATCGACTGCGCTAAGGGATGAGAGTGATTAAACGGAGATAGGAGAGAGAACATGGAGTTTGCGTCTGTCTGGTTTGTGGAACTGTTTTTGCCGATGACGCTGGCAGTCTATTATCTGATGGGCATGATCAAAAAAGAGAGAAGACGTACAAACGTGCGCAATGTGTTTTTGCTGGCGGTCTCTTTTATTACATTTCAGTCGGTTTCCTACCTTGCCGATGTATACACGAAGAAGGTTAAGGCGGCCAAGTGGCCCATGAAGTTTTCACTGTACATGTCGTTATTTGCGCAGATGACACAGGGGCCAATCATGCGATACGGGGATTTGGGGCCTCAGATCACGAGACGCAGGCATTCACTGGAACAGTTTTGGCAGGGTTGAAGCGTTTCTCCTACGGTCTGGCGAAGAAAGTTCTGATTGCCAATGTCGTTGCGAAGGCTGTGGATGATATTTGGGAGATAGAAAAGATTTCGACACACAGCACCGCTACAGCGTGGATCGGGCTGATCCTCTATGCGGTCCAGATTTATTACGACTTTTCAGGCTATACGGATATGGCGATCGGTGTCGGCGGCATGTTTGGGTTCAAGATCACGGAGAATTTCAATTATCCCTACACGTCGCTGTCTGTTCAGGAGTTTTGGCGCAGATGGCATATGTCGCTGTCTTTCTGGTTCAGAGATTATATCTATATTCCGTTGGGTGGCAGTAGATGCAGTAAAGGGCGGATTGGTTGAAAAAAGAGATCCAGCCGAGTGGCCGGACAGTCTGACCAATGATGTGCTGAAAAAGATTGAAAAATATTATGAGGACAGGTCTCCGTTCCGAAACAATCTGATCGCCTTTGAGAATGATTTTTCCCAAGGCTATGAGACGTATTACCGAAAAACGATTACACCGATATTGATTGAACTGTTTATGCCTCAGCCAAAGGAGGAAAAGCCGGCGGAGACCATAGAGGAGACGACAAAGGAAGAATCGTCCGTCGAGGAGAGTACAGAGGAGGAAGCTACGCAGGAACTGGAAACACCGGGAGAGTTAAAGTGCGAGCATAACTTTGACGACGGTACGGTTGTTACGGAAGCCGATTGTGTTTTGAACGGAGAGATTGTGTACACCTGTCAAGCGTGTGGCGAACAAAAGAGCGAAGTAATAAATGCGTCTCATCGGTTTATGTTGAAGAAAGAGTCGCTTGCAGACGAGGAACACTATGGTTATAAGTTGTATGAATGTGAACGCTGCAAAGAACGTGAGCTGAGGGACTTTCAAGAGAAGACGGTGGGAACGGACTACTTGGTTCCCCAGATTGATAATTATGCCCTGTACGGTCGATGTGATTGGCTTTTCTTTACCGGAAACAGCAGTTTGCAGGACTATCAAGGCTCGAATCTGATGTCGGAAGCACAGCTGATTGAGTGGAAAACGGCGTTTGAAGCGCTTCAGGCGGCATGTGATCAGAAAGGGATCAAACTGGTAGTTCTTGTCCTTCCAAACAAAGAACAGGTATACCGCGAATATATGCCCACGTTCCAAATTTCATCACAAACATCAAGAGCACAGCAGATTGCCGCGTATATGCAGGCAAACAGTATAGTAAATTATGTTTATCCACTGGAAGACATGTTGGAGACAAAGATTTACTATGATGTGTATCTCAAGCAGGATACGCATTGGAATGATGTGGGTAGCTTTGTCGGAGCAATGGCACTGTGCCGTGCACTGGG
>JAFQDI010000051.1 GCA_017416055.1 Lachnospiraceae bacterium | reverse complement strand
GTACCAACTGCCGACACCCTCCAGTCGATTGACCAGGTTTTGATACTCCCAGTTATCCGGCTCCATGGCCAGAGCCTGCTTTGCCAGCGTCTTTGCCTCCACATTATTGCCCAGGCCCGCATTGGCAAGCGCACTGAAAAAGTACCAACGGCTGTCTCTTCCGGAAACCTGCGAAAGCACATTGAGTGCCTCGCGGTAGTAACGGTTATTGATATAGTTCGCTGCCGCCTGCATCTTCACCGCGTCATCCCCGGCTCCCTGATAACTATATCCTCGGTTCTCGTAACTGTATCCGTTTCCGGCACGGCCTCCACCCTCGCGCATCCGCACAATCTGTTCGTAGGCCTGTTGAATTTCTTTAAATTTCACCTCAGCCTGCGCTGCATTCGGGTTGTTGATGTTCGCATCCGGATGATACTTTCGGCTGAGTTTTCGGTATGCCTTTTTTATCTCATCGTCAGTCGCATCCCGGCTGACACCCAGGATCTGATAAGGATCCATCATCATTGCTGCCCCTCTTCTTTCTTCTGTCTCTTTTCGTGCAAGGTTGCGTCGTAACGCATCCACACACCGGAATACAGAATATTCCGTAGTATTTCAATTTCTTCCACAATCGGAAGCTTTTCAAATTCCATCGCGCACTCTGCCATCATTGAAGTGAGGATCGAGGCACACTGCTTTTCAAAATCCTCCTCATCCTTCAGGCGGTTAAAAGGATTGAACAAGCCTTTTTCCAGGTCTTTTTCCAAATCTTCCCATGCGTCGCATAGGTAGATAAACTTTCCCAAATAAAAACCGACTCTGCGAAGTGTCTCTGCCCACATATCCTCGCGATACGCAAACAATTCCGCAAGAAGCTCCCCGGTGCATCGTGCCGCTTCATCGATAGTGGCCTCTTTTCCACCCTCGATCTGAGCCAATTTTTCAAGGGACTGCCGCACTGCCTTCGCCTGACGAGGATATTTTTTCTCGATTGCCCGGCACTTTCGCTTGAGCACCCTCGCTGCGGTCAAACCGTAAACCTTTTTCTCATCATTCCATTTGTCCAATGAATTGTAATAGGCCAGCAAGAGATTCATTTCGGCTCCATAGCGGCTGAACTCATTCACAGAAACCCGGTGTTTGCCCACCGGGTGCACCAGGCAGCGACACTCGCTTTCCTTCGTCTCCGGCTCATACAACCCGGTCAACAGAATCACCAAAAAGGTCATATCGTAAGTCAGTGTCGCTTGACCGATCGGACCATAGACAGCCCTCAACTCATGACACAGACCGCAGTAAAAGGAACGGTAGCGCTCAAACTCCTTCACTTTCATCTCCGGTCGATTTACCGTAATATATCCAAACATCGTTTTCCTCTTTTACGTACGCTTCTGAAATTGACGTTTACACTTCGGGCAGGTGATCAGAATCGTTCCCTTTCCTTTCGGCACGCGAACTTTCTGGCGGCATCCCGGACACTTAAAAATCTTCTTCGTGGGGTCCTGCGACTTACTGTTTCCGAAGGCAGTTCCTCTGAACCGGCCAACCACACGATTTTTGATCTCCAAGTATTTTACATTCTCATGGTATCGCTTGTTCGTATTTTTTGAAAACATCCGGAAATAAGAGTACACAAGCATAATCAATGCAAGCCAGTACAAAACCGACCAATCCACAAATAGATTCACGATCATCAAAATCAAGCTGGCGTAAATCAGAAATCGTCCAAAATGGTCCACTCCGTAACGTCCGTACATAAACCGGGCAAAACTTTCTCTCAAACGCTGTAACATGTTTTATCCTCCGCGACAACGACCGCCTGTCAAACCTTCTCCGTCCGACTTTTCCGGTCAATTTCCCGTCAAAATGACTCTGCATCTTAGTATAGCAGGGTTTCTCGCCGAAATAAATAGTTTTTACAAATTCTTCATCCAAACCACAAAAAATTTATGATTTTACTCGTTGCATTCAGATAAAATCAATCTTTTTCAGCCAGAACCCTCGCCATATCCAGCTGAAATAATCCCAAAATCCAGCTTTCTCCACCGCTTCTTTTGCAACGATATCCACCGAGCCGATCAGCTTTCCGTCCAACAAATAATTCAGACTTCCAACCTTCTGATTTTCTGTGATCGGTGCCTCAACATACTCCTCAAGCACAATCTGCTTCTCGATCAGACCACTATTTTGTCCACCAAACATCAAATAAGAAAACTTTCCGTCATAGCCAAGCGACAGCTGTTCCTTCACGCCTCCTTGCACCTTCATCCGCGGCAAAGGATCACGCACCGTATCATCATCCCAGTAGAGTTCACAGTTACTATACCCATAATTCAACAAAGACTGCGCCTCGGAAAACCGAAGTTTATAATTCTCAGAAGCCATGATCACAGCGATCAGCTCTATCCCGTCTTTCTCCGCCGTTGCCGACAGACAATACTTCGCCCGCGATGTAGATCCGGTTTTCAGCCCGGTAACCTTAAACGAGGTGGACATTTTCAGTAATTTATTGGTGTTGGCAAGGCCAAACTCACTGCTCCCCTTGTTTGTTACATGGGTGATATTCTCCATCCAAATTGTCGTGTACTGTTTAACTTCCGGATGTTTCGTGATCAGTTCACGACTCATGATCGCCACATCCTTTGCAGTGGTGTAATGTCCTGTCGAATCGGTCAGCCCGCAACAATCCTCAAAGTGGGTACCGGTCATTCCAAGTTCTGCCGCCTTTTCATTCATCCGACGGATAAACTCGCTCTCACTTCCCGCCAAATGCTCAGCCATCGCCACACTGGCATCATTGGCAGAAGCCACCACGATACATTTGATCATGGTTTCAACTGACTGGACTTCTCCTTCCTCCAAAAAGACCTGACTTCCGCCCATGGATTTGGCGTAAGCGCTGGTCGTGACCGGATCAGTCAGTTTGATTCGCCCTGCATCCAACGCTTCAAAAATCAGGATAAGTGTCATAATTTTGGTGATACTTGCCGGACTCAATTGTTCGTCCGGATTGAGCGCATAAATCACCGTCCCCGTAGATGCCTCCATCAAAAGTGCGGATTTGGCAGTAATCCCAAAATCCGGCTGCGCCCCGGTCGATAATACGCCCTCAGCCACCGCCTCGACCACTTCGCCGGTCTCTTCCATCTCAGGCTGATGCCCCGATGCTGCACGAGCACTTTGGGAAAACACTCCGAGCTGCAGCGGTGTCATCAAATATACTACGGTAAGTAACACAGCAATCAGCTTTTTCACGTTGTTTGCTCTCATAAAAACCTCTGTACTGCTATTATTACCAATTTAAGCAGTCCGTGGATGTTTTATGCCACCATCGATATCTTTCGAAGAAGAATCGGGTTTAAATACGCCTCCAATAATGTCCCCATCAGAAACAACACAGTTATCACAAGCAGCACATTCATTTCCTCTGACAATTGGACCGTCTTTCCCTGTCGCCCTAAACGATTTCGTTCCAGTTTAGCGAACAGATAAACAAAAATCATGCCATAGAATAGGTACTGAGGAAAAATCATCGTCAAAAAAAGTAATATCCCTCCGGCTCCGAAAAGCAAAACAGCTCCGCTGATGACCGCTCCGGAACAGACGCCGTACCACAATGTCGCCACACAGAACACCTCCACACCGTGACCGGTGAACAAGCTCGCCCACAGAACAAGGATGGGAAACGCCCGAATCTTCAACAGATACACGAAATATTCGTTTTGTCTTCCGGAGAATCCTTTCAATAACTCGCCTATGTCTACCGTCATCCCGGACAAAACAGGCAAATATCGTGCCGGAAGCAGGTTCGCCAGCAATGTCCCCCCAAACACCCCTGCACAAAAAATCAATAACAGCCATCGGCCACCACTGCTCCGTCTCACCTATCGCCTCCGGTTCATCCTCGCTTATGTATATGAAGAACAATGGACAAAAATAACGTTTTCTCTGCAGGGAAAGTTTTGAGCAAAAATCAACGCCTGTTTGCGTAAGCCAAAATGCCGGCGATCGTCTTCCCGTCGGTGATTTTTCCGGTATAAATCATATCCAACAACTCAGACAGTTCACAAAACTCCACGTCCACATACTCGTTCTCATCCAGATGCTGATGTGTTTTCTTGAGATCTGTGGCCAGGTAGATTCCGATCAGTTCATTGCAAAATGCAACTGTCGTATTTAGGTTGATCAACCACTCCAGTTTTCCCGCACGATAGCCGGTTTCCTCCTCCAGCTCACGTGCCGCACAAATCTCCTTCGGTTCATCCACCGCATCCACTGCACCGGCCGGCAGCTCAAGGGTATATCGCTCAAGCGCGTTGCGATACTGCCGCACCATGATGATCCGTCCATCCGGAAGAACCGGAACGACTGCGGCCGCTCCCTTATGTGCGATAAAATCCCACAACACAATATTCCCGTTAGGAATCTGCATCGTATCCTGATAGAATTTCAAGATCGCGCCTTCATATTTTAACTCTCGTTTCAGTCGTTTGATTTCTTCCATCCTTACCTCCTTAACATCAAAAGCCCCGGAAAACTCCGGGGCCATCAATCTTTTATTTCTTATTTTGCATAGTCGGTTACTCGTGATTCACGAATCACATTTACCTTAATCTGGCCGGGATACTCAAGCTCATTCTCAATGCGCTTAGACACCTCTCTGGCCAGCAATACCATCGCATCATCATTAATCTGCTCAGGTACTACCATAATACGGACTTCACGTCCAGCCTGAATTGCAAAAGATTTGTCAACACCCTTGAAGGAGTTTGTGATCTCCTCCAGCTGTTTCAAACGGTTGGTATAGGTCTCAATGGTCTCACGACGTGCGCCGGGGCGTGCTGCGGAAATCGCGTCAGCAGCCTGTACGATACATGCAACCAGCGTCTGGGGTTCTACATCGCCATGATGTGACTCCACTGCATTGATCACAACACCGGACTCCTTGTACTTGCGACACAAGTCAACGCCGATCTGAATGTGGGAACCTTCCACTTCATGGTCAACGGACTTACCGATATCATGAAGCAGACCGGCACGCTTTGCGATGCGCACATCTGCACCAATCTCAGCTGCCAGCAGACCTGACAGATGAGCAACCTCGATGGAGTGCTTCAACGCGTTCTGACCATAACTGGTACGGAAACGCATGCGTCCCAGCAAACGAACCAACTCGGGATGAATACCATGTACACCAACTTCCAGAAGTGCAGACTCTCCTTCCTCGCGGATCACCTGATCCACCTCTCTCTGAGCCTTCTCAACCATCTCCTCAATACGTGCGGGATGGATACGACCATCCAGAATCAACTTCTCCAGAGCGATTCTGGCAACCTCACGGCGGATCGG
>JAFQDI010000050.1 GCA_017416055.1 Lachnospiraceae bacterium | reverse complement strand
GGCAGCGATTTTGTGAAATTGGTACCTTGGGGAGCATTTAATGTGTATGGAAATGAATTTTATCTGGTTGATCTGGACACGACTGATCGATTCAAGGAGATTGTTATTCTTGACTATACGGGAATTGACGACAGAGGGTACTTTATCCGCTATCATCAGGGGGAAATGATCCCTATTTCCGGAAATATGATTGACGGAATCAGCTTGTCCGGAGAGAATGTTTCTATCTGCGGAGACGGAACAGTAAAAAAGCCTGAAAACTTTTACTTTTCAGCGGGTCGAATGGAAACATTTGAAAGGACATGGAAATTGATTGATTCAAATCAGTTTCATACTGCACTGGAAGATGTGACGGAATTTTATGAATTTAGGTTGCATCCGGATGAAGAAAAATTGACGCTTACTCAGGAGATGACGTTTTTTGCGGGGATGGACAGCAATCCGGATCGTTTGCTCACACTCCCGGCGGGAACAAAGATTGATATTGCCCGAGTCTACCTGGACACCGGATGGATACAAATTCGTTACGATGGGGAGACCAAAGAAGCATGGATGAAATTGATTGGTAATCAGGTATACCTTCCAATGAATATCTACAATTCGAGTATAGAGAGCTATATTACCGGATTTAGTAACGCCGATTAATGAAGATAGCAGAAAGAGAGGGAGTTACATGGAGAAAATACAAAAGAAAGCATTAGTCATCGGCTTGGCTTTTGTTGTGATTCTGAATCTTTTTGTGATCGGCTGGCTGATGTTGGATCTGTTTACGGGAAAAGAGGAGAATCCGAAAGGGACAGTTTCTTCTACAGAAGAACCTACAACAGAAGAACCTACGACAGAAGAACCCACGACAGCGGAACCTACGATAGAAGAACCCACGACAGTGGAGCCCACAACAGAAGAACCCACGACAGAAGAACCTACAACGGAAGAGCCCACGACGGAGGAACCTACAACGGAGGAACCCACAACAGAGGAGCCAACGACAGAGGCAGTAGTGATCGAGCCGGGGAATATTCATCTGGAGGAGACTGTAGTTGACAGCGGCGAGATTGTTCAGGCGATTGAGGCGGAGAAGACTCTGCTGGCAGATTTGGACGGCGACGGAGTTCAAGAGAAGATTACCTTGAGAGTGGAGGATAAGCCTTTCGCCTATTCGGATTATAGGCTTCATTTTCAAATTGGTGACTTGTACTATGGCAGCGGAGCCGGAATAGAACAATTGTTGAATGGCTATTCTTTGCTCAATGTAAACAGTTTTTCGTTGGTCGATCTGGATAGGTCGGACAATTATAAGGAAATTGCTATTCACAGTAACCAAATAGATAATCCGACGCATTATCTGCGTTATCAGAACGGACAAATTATTCCGATAGGTGTGACCACCAACTGGCGTGGAAAGGAATCTATTCCCGGAGATGGAACCGTCAGCGCAAGATGCCGATACGATGTGCTTCAGACTTCATTTGTCACGAAGACCTGGAAGCTGATAAATTCGAACCATTTCCATGCAAGTCTGGAGGAAGTGATTCCCGAATACTATGAATTTGAACTTCGTCCTGAAGAGAACAAATTGACACTGCTTAAGGATATGACGTTTTACGCGGAAATGAATGGAGCCCCGGACAATCTGATTACGCTTCCCGCCGGAACAAAGATCGATATTGCGCGATATTATCCGGAGGAAGGATGGATTCAGATACTCTATGATCAGGAGACAAAAGCGGTGTGGTGGAGAGATGTTGATAATCTGCTTCTGCCGATGAATATTCACCAATATCCTTCGTTATCAGAATACATTGCCGGATTGTCACTTGCAGGTTGATCGGTAGCCACCGTAACAGGCAATCAAAACACCGGACTGTCGTTACCTCTATGTAACGATGGTCCGGTGTATGCGTTTAGAACAAAGGATTCCGAAGAAAGCGCTTATTCTGCCAATTCTTCCCAGAGTTCATACAGTTCATCCAGTCTGCCCTGTACCTTCTCCACCTCACGGGAGAGTTCCAGCAGTTTTCCCGCATTGCTGGCGACTTCCGGGTCATTCATCTGATCTGTCAGTTCGTCCTTTCGGGATTCTAATTGTTCGATCTCTTTTTCCGTCTTTGCCAGATCATTTTGACGTTTACGTTCCCTGGCCTGTTCTTCCTTCTTCTGAGCCCGGGAAAGCTTGCTGTCCGATACCGTCTGAGTTACGGATGAGGGCTGGGGGAGTTTGCCGGAAGCAGCGTCAGCCGGCCCGTTCTTTCGCTGCTCTGTCAGAGCGCCGACAGCTGCCAACGCGGTCAGTTCTTCCTTCTTTTCCAGATAGTAATCGTAGTTTCCGATGTAGTTGACAAAAGTTTGATTGGTCAGTTCCAGAATGCGTGTCGCTGTCTGGTTGATGAAATAACGGTCGTGGGATACGAACAACACGGTGCCGGTGTAGTGGGAGAGGGCATTCTCCAAAATCTCTCTGGAAGTGATGTCCAAATGGTTGGTCGGCTCGTCGAGGATCAGGAAATTGCACTCGCTGAGCATCAGCTTCGCTAAAGATACACGTCCCCGCTCACCGCCGCTCAAACTCTCAATGCGTTTGAAAACATCATCGCCGGTAAACAGAAAGGCCGCCAGAATGTTGCGAATCTCTGTATTGGTCATGGTCGGATAGGTATCGGAAAGCTCCTGAAACAGTGTCTTTTCCATGTGAAGGACCTGATGTTCCTGGTCGTAATAGCCCACATGTACCTTTGCGCCCAAGGTCAGCTTTCCGCTGTCCGCAGGAAGGGCTCCGGTGATCAGCTTCAGAAGGGTGGTTTTTCCGGTACCGTTGTCACCGATGATCGCAACGCGTTCACCGCGCTTAATATCCAGATTTACACCGGAAAAGAGCGGACGGCCCGGGAAGGACATGGAAAGATCCTCCGCCATCAGGACATCGTTTCCGCTGACCACGTTGGGGGTCAGGGTGATATGCATGGATGCGTCCACTTCCTGAGGCTTGTCCAGCACGTCGATCTTGGAGAGCATCTTCTCACGGCTCTCTGCGCGTTTGATGGACTTTTCGCGGTTGAAGGACTTCAGCTTTGCGATGACCTCTTCCTGGTGTTTGATCTCCGCCTGCTGGTTCAGATACTGGCGCATCCGCGCATCGAACAACTGACGCTTTTTCTCCGCGTAAGCGCTGTAATTGCCCTTGAAGGTCATCACATTGCCCTGTTCGATCTCGAAGATCTTCGTAACCACGCGGTCGAGGAAATATCGGTCATGGGCAACGATCAGCACGCTGCCGGGATAGTTGAGGAGGAATGTCTCCAGCCATGCGATGGAATGCATATCCAGATGGTTGGTGGGCTCGTCAAGCAGGATCACATCGGGGCGGGAGAGTAGCAAACGGCCAAGGAATACACGGGTCTTCTGACCTCCGGACAAGGTGCATACAGGCCGCTCATAGTCCGTCTCGTCAAAGCCCAGACCTTTCAGTACGCCGATGACCTCACTTTTCCACGCGTAACCGCCCATCTGCTCGAATCGTTCCATGGAGCGTGCGTAGGTCTCCATCAGCTCTTTCAGTGCATCACCGGACAGGGAAGTCATTTCCTGTTCCATGGCGCGGATGCGTTCCTCCAGAGCAATAACGTCGCGCTTCACCTCCAACATGGTTTCGTAGACAGAAGCTTCTGAGGTGACATCCTGGTGCTGAGCCAGATAGCCCAGAGTTTTTCCTTTGGCGAGGATCACTTCGCCGCTGTCGGGAGCCAGTTCACCGATGATCAGTTTTAAGAGAGTGGATTTTCCGGCACCGTTGATTCCGACGATGGCGGCTTTCTCCCGTTCTTCCAGATGAAAAGTTGCATCATTTATGACTGTCTGCAGCGTAAAGGCTTTGCTGAGATGATTGCAGGCAAGAATCATGATTTTATCTCCTAATGCTTATGAATAAAAAGATATCGCTCTCAATAGTATAACTGAAGTAGGATATCAAGGCAAGCGGAAAATTGTGCGCAATTTTGTGCGATAAAATGTGAGAGAATGTTTGACAACTGCGGTCCCTGTCGTTATAATAAATAGTAGGAGATTCCAACCATTGGTTATGATGGAGTCGGGAAAGTAGGAAAAGAGTATGGATCAGAAGACGATTTCCAGTGCAGTAATCAAGCGCCTGCCTCGTTATCATCGCTATCTGGGTGATTTGTTGGAGAGAGGGATTGAGCGTATTTCATCCAATGAGCTGAGTGCGCTGATGAATGTGACTGCATCTCAGATCCGTCAGGATCTGAATAACTTCGGCGGATTCGGACAACAGGGATATGGCTACAATGTCGAGTTTTTGTATAATGAAATGGCGAAGATTTTGGGAATTGACCGGCAGAACGCGATGATCATCATCGGTGGCGGTCATTTCGGACAGACGTTGGCAAACTATGACAATTTTGAAAAGCGCGGTTTTGTGACGAAGGCGATTTTTGATATCAGCCCGAAGCGCATCGGAAAGACCGTGCGTGGAATTATGACCTACGATATGGACGAGCTGGAGTCTTGGCTTTCTGAGAATCCGGTGAAGATTGCCGTGCTGACGATTCCGAAGCAGGCGGCACAGCAGGTGGCAGATCGTCTGGTGGCTTGCGGCGTGAAGGCGATTTGGAACTTTGCTCATCTGGATCTGAAAGTTCCGGCCGATGTCGTGGTAGAAAATGTTCATTTGTCAGAGAGTTTGATGCAGCTTTCCTATCGGATCGCAGCGAAAGAGGATAAGTAAGATGATTTTAGGGATCGGGATTGACATGGTTGAGATCGATCGAGTAGAGAAAGCCTGCATGAGTCAGGCTTTTTCTGTTCGTATCTATACGGAAAACGAATTGGATGTGTGCGGAGGAAAAGCGGAGTCTTTAGCCGGCCGGTTTGCGGTGAAGGAGGCCGTTGCGAAGGCGTTGGGAATCGGGTTTCGCGGGATAAAACCGTTGGAGATTGAGACACTTCGGGATGAACTGGGGAAACCGGTGGTGAAACTTTACGGGGAGGCAGAGAAGCAGTTTAAAGCACTTGGAGGACGAGCCATCCACGTTTCCATCACCCACACTAAAACGCCGGCGACAGCTATGGTTATGTTGGAGGATTGAGTCAGATGCGCAGATTTTTGACCGCAGCAGAAGCGAACGCGATCGACCGCTACACAATAGAGACGATTGGTGTTCCCTCGGTGGTCTTGATGGAGAGAGCGGCGTTAGCGGTGGCAGAGGCGTGTGTGGATCTGGTTGATGCCATGCATGGTGGGATACCGATGAAAAAGAAGATTCTCTGCGTCTGTGGAACCGGAAACAACGGTGCGGACGGAGTAGCTGTGGCGCGCATTTTGAACTTGCGCGGGTATCAGGCGGAGATTTTGTACGTCGGAAATGAGGAGCGCAGTACGGAGGAATTTCGCCTTCAGCTGAAGGTGGCACGGAATCTGCAGATTCCTGTATGCAAGGCAAACGAGCCGACGGAATATATTAAAGAAGGTGAGTATGCACTGATCGTGGATGCGCTGTTTGGGGTGGGACTTACGCGCCCGGTGGAAGGCCTCTACGCTGAACTGATCGGTCAGATGAACCGGAGCGGTGCTAAGCTGGTGGCGGTGGACCTGCCCAGCGGTGTGTCTGCCGATGACGGAAAGATCATGGGGTGTGCCGTGAAAGCCACGGTGACAGTGACCTTCGGCGAGGAAAAGCTGGGGATGATTCTTTATCCCGGCACGGAATATTGTGGAAAATGTGTGATTGCCGAGATCGGTCTTGCCGAAGAACAGTATGAAACGACGGAAAAATGTGCAAAACGACCTGCATTTACTTATGACAGGGAGGACTTGAAGCGTCTGCCTGCGCGACCTGCTTATTCAAATAAAGGAACCTTTGGCAGAGTATTGGTGATTGCCGGAAGCCCGAACATGGGCGGCGCGGCTTTGTTTGCCGGAATGGCGGCGTACCGCATGGGTGCCGGACTGGTGGAGATCGCGACGGCGAAGGAAAACCGAGTCTTTTTGCAGGAGGCTCTGCCGGAAGCGATTCTGACGATTTATGACAATGCCCTTGATCCGAAAGAGTGGCTGATTTCTGCGATGGGCAGAGCGAAAGCGATTATCATGGGTCCGGGACTTGGAACCGAAGGAAACGGAGAAGAGATATTGGCCGTTCTCTTGAAGCATGCGCAGGTTCCGCTGGTGATTGATGCGGACGGACTTAATCTGCTGGCCTGTTCAGAAGAACTGATGCATCTGTTGGCGGAGAGGAGACAGCAGGGAAATTGCCTTGCCGGCAGAGAAGGTATCGGAGAGAAGTTTCCAGTTATCGTGACACCCCATTTGGGCGAGATGTCGCGACTGGCCGGAAAGTCTGTGAAAGAGATCCGGAGTACTCTGATTGCTACTGCGAAGGAATATAGTCAGAAAACAGGAACTATTTGCGCGATGAAGGATGCACGAACCATTGTTGCGTCACCGGATGGCCGGATCTACGTCAATACCAGTGGAAACTGCGGAATGGCGACCGGCGGATCGGGAGATCTGTTGACCGGAATCATTGCAGCACTTTTGGCGGAGGGAACAGATGCGTTTGAGAGCGCAAGTCTGGGTGTATACCTTCACGGTCTCTACGGCGATAAAGCGAGGGAACGCTACGGAGAAAGGACGATGATCGCCTCAGATTTGGCAAAGATTATCGGGGAAACTGAATAGGTTGTTTCCTGCCGGAGATACTTTAATCATGGAAGAACACAGTGTCGAAGTACAGATGCTGGCTCGAAATGAAAAGTATGGAGTGCAGGAATATGATCGTAAAACGTGGAGATATTTATTATGCAGATTTGAGCCCGGTAGTGGGATCTGAGCAGGGCGGTGTGCGTCCGGTGCTGGTGATTCAAAATGACTGTGGGAACCGTCACAGTCCGACCATTATCGTGGCGGCCATCACATCCAGGATGAATAAGGCGAAACTGCCCACGCATATTGAACTGGAGGCGTCGCGTTGCCGGATGGCGAAAGATTCCGTGATTCTGTTAGAGCAGGTGCGGACCATCGACAAGCAGCGGCTGAAGGAGAGAATCTGTCATCTGGGCAATGAAAAAATGGAAGAAGTAAATCGTGCGCTGTGCGTGAGTCTGGAACTATACATATAAGATGAGTTTGCACAGACGAATACAGCGGGGATAAACCAAAGGAGAAATCGTGATTCAAATCATAAAAGATACATTTGAAGATAAACAGTTTTTGAAAAAAACTGCGGCGATCGCATTGCCGGTCGCCTTTCAGTCACTTTTAAATACCGTAGTCAATATGATCGATACCATGATGATCGGAACGCTGGGCGAGGTGTCCATCGCGGCGGTGGGATTGGCGAACAAAGTGTTTTTCGTGTTCGGTCTGTTGATTTTCGGAATTGCCAGCGGAGCCAGCGTACTGGGCGCACAGTTCTGGGGCAATCATGATGTGAAAAACATACGACGGGTGCAGGGGCTTTCTCTGCTGATCGGTCTTGCGGGAAGTTCGATCTTTGTGATCTCCGGTCTTATTTGTCCCGAACTGGTCATGCGGATATTTACGGACAGTCAGGAGACCATTCGCATCGGAGCAGTTTATCTGGCGATCGTGTGCGTCAGTTATCCGTTGACGGCAGTGACAAATATCTATACCTCACTGCTGCGATCCACGGGAGTGGTTGGTGCGCCGGTGCTGATCAGCCTGATCACGATTGTGATCAATGTGGTCTGCAATTACGTCCTGATTTTTGGAAAGATGGGTTTTGCGGCCATGGGTGTGGCCGGAGCGGCGATCGCGACATTGATCGCACGTATCGTGGAGTGTGTATTGATTGTTGCGCTGGTGTATGTGCGAAAGACTGCGCTGGCAGCGAAGCTTTCTGAGTTGTTCGGCTACAGCCGGAGCTTTCTTCGGGAATATTGCCGGACATCTCTGCCGGTGGTCTTCAATGAGTTTACCTGGGGTCTGGGAGTGACCATGTATTCCCTGGTTTACGGGCGAATGCTCGACAGTGATTCTGTTGTGGCGTCGATGACCATTTTCGAGACGTTCCAGAACCTGATGCAGGTTATGGTCATGGGTCTGGCTTCCGCGGCAGCGGTCGTGATCGGCAATACCTTGGGTGCCGGAAACAAAGAGCGTGCGTGGGATGAAGGCAAGAAGCTGATTTGCCTGCAGGTGTTGGTTTCCCTGTTTTTTGCAGTGTTCATTTTGTTCACGAGGACGATGTATTCGACGTTCTATTCTGTGTCTGAGACAGTGGCGAACTCGGTGACGATGTTGATGATTGTTTATGCACTTTATCTGACCAGCAAAAATGTAAACCTGATGATGATCGTCGGCCTGTTCCGCGGCGGCGGAGATACCCGCATCGGTCTGATTCTGGACATCGGCGGAGTGTGGGCAATCGGTGTGCCGATGGCAGTGCTCGGGGGTCTGATCCTGAAACTGCCGATTTGGTGGGTATATGCCATGGTGAACATCGAGGAATTGGTGAAAAATGTGGTGTGTACACTGCGGTTCCGGTCGAGAAAATGGATCAACAACTTAAACGAGCGGATTTCGGCGTGAAAATCCTGTACAAATACTTGACGTAACGGATGAAAACAGGTAAAATATTTCTGTTAGGCTGTCGGACAGTGGTATCCGAGGCCGCTTAGAGATGAAACACAAGGAGAGAAAAGAAGATGTCAGGACATTCTAAATTTGCGAATATTAAGCATAAGAAAGAGAAGAACGACGCAGCGAAAGGAAAAATCTTTACCGTTATCGGCCGTGAGATCGCCGTTGCAGTAAAGGAGGGCGGTCCCGATCCTGCGAACAACAGCAAGCTTCGCGATGTCATTGCGAAGGCAAAGGCGAACAACATGCCGAACGATACCATCGACCGCGGCATTAAGAAGGCAGCAGGCGATGCGAACGCAGTCAACTATACCGCGCTGACTTACGAAGGCTACGGCCCCAACGGTGTTGCGATTATCGTTGATACCCTGACGGACAATAAGAACCGTACTGCTTCCAATGTGCGCAACGCATTTACCAAGGGCGGCGGAAACGTAGGAACCACCGGCTGTGTATCCTTCATGTTTGATAAGAAGGGCTTGATCATCGTGGACAAGGAAGAGTTCGAGATGGACGCAGACGAGCTGATGATGGTGGCATTGGATGCGGGTGCAGAGGACTTCTCCGACGAGGAAGATTGCTTCGAGATCACCACCGATCCCGATGACTTCAGCCAGGTTCGCGAGGAGCTGGAGAAGCAGGGCATCCCCATGGCGAGTGCGGAAGTGACCATGATCCCTCAGACTTACGTGGAACTGACCAGCGAGCAGGATCTGAAGATGATGAACCGCATCCTGGATCTGCTTGATGAGGATGACGATGTGCAGGCGGTTTACCACAATTGGGATGAGTGATTGCCGGTAATGATAAACTGAAAGAATTGGGTATACTCCAGTGATGGATATACTTAGAGCAGAGATGTAAGCCTCCTTTTTTCATTGGTATATCATGATCGAATGATGATGAACCGATGAGAAAGGAGGCTTTTTTGTATTTAATGATGTATCGGTCAGTTTTCCGGATTAGCGACAAACTCAGTCATACGAATCAATGCATCAGGATGTTCTGCGATCATGGACACGGGGAAGGCGGTAGTTATCTCGCCGTAAGCACAGCGGCGGGCAACGGCACGGTGCCAGTCACGGAAGATACCCAGGCGAATCTTGCGGGAATTGAAGATTTCATTGAAACCGATTGTAATGCACCATTCAGGCATATCCTCCAGACGGCCGCCGAAATCGCCGATGGCATTCGCTGCACGGGTCTCGGGAGAAATGGGAAGAACACGGGTTCTCAGTGCCTTAAACTCTTCGCAGGTCAGAGAAGGATCCGCCTCGTTGAAAGCCAGATGTCCGTTGATACCAATGCCGCCGAAGCAAATGTCAACACCGCCAAGCCTTTCAATCAGGTTAGGGATGTATTCCAAATGATTGGGGTCGGGAAAAACTCGGTGATCCTCCGGAACATTCAGCTCGGATTTGATTTTGGCATAAACATTGCGGTTCATGAAGCCGCGAAAACTCAGAGGATGGTTGATATCGATCCACTGTTTATTGTCATCCAGGTATTCATCCATATTGATGAACCAGCAGTTGTTCAAGCTGATGTTCTCCTGATTGACAATATTCACAAAATAGGGATACTGACCGACGGGGCCGACGGGGCAGATAAATACGGTGGTCTTGCCTTGCTCATTCCGGCCCTTAATGAAGTCAGCCATTTCACGGGCGATCGCCTGAAAAACTGCAGGGTTATCTGCCATAACTTTCATAGGGATTTTGGGATTGTGAAGCAACTGCTCTTTATTGTAGTCATAGTATTCGTGATACATGGTTTGCCTCCGGTTTCTACGATTTTCGGTAGT
>JAFQDI010000049.1 GCA_017416055.1 Lachnospiraceae bacterium | reverse complement strand
TCGTTTTTCCGCATTGATTGCAAAACAAATGTTTCTTCTGCTCCAAACCAGCTTCCTCCCGTGGTCGTTTTCCATGCATCATCGTGCGATCATGGAACGCCTGACTTTTTGACCCTTATATCATCATATTATACAGGGCAAACCGGCCCTCGACCGAGGAAGTTTTTGTCAGGAACGCAGACAATCCTCACAAACCTCCAGATGCCGCAGTGCTTATTTCTCCCGCCATCAGGCAGGCATCCTCGTCCGGCTGATGATAATAATTCTTGCGCGTACCCGTAACCTGAAATCCCGACTTTTCATACAGAGCAATGGCCGCACCATTGGAAGCTCGAACTTCCAAAAAAGCATTCGGAGTCCCCAATTCATCACACAGCCTCGCGAATCCCAGCAACAGGCTCCGCCCAATCCCTCTGCGACGCCTCATCGGTGATACACCAACACGCAGCACTTCCGCTTCATCTGCTACATGGGTGGAAATAATATATCCGGCCACACAAGCAGTTTCATCTACACCGACCAAAATCCGATAATGCTTCTGTGACAGACAGTCCATCAGCATCTTTTCAGACCATGCATCGGAAAACAGTTCCCTTTCCAGCTTTGCAAGCTCAGCGATATCTGCCTGTTCGGCAATCCTCAGCTCAACCATTTTGCTTTGCCTCTTTTTCCTTTCGCTCGCGCTCCGCCTGAGACACACGGAAGTAGTCTGGACTGTGATCCTCAGCAGCCTCTACCAACCCTCTTTCCAGATAGCGCTCTCCCAACTCTGCTACCGCCGCCGCACGCTGGCGGTTTACATGGGCGGGCGCAAAGGAATACGGGCAGGTCAACGTCTGCTCGATCACCGTCTTACCCACCAAAACACCATCGCCAAGGAAGATCAGACGCTTCCACGGAGTGGTTTCGTCCTCGATCACCTTCATCGCTTTTTCCAAAAATGCTCTCAACTCCAGCGCATCCGCCTCGATCACCGCCTTCGGGAGTTCGCCTGATATGCAATCGTAGGCGCCTCCGTAGACCTGTCCGCGTCTCGCATCCATAATCGGACATACCAGTCCGTCACAGCCCCAAAGCTGCCACGCCATCGCATCCAGCGTTGGGATGTGCAGAAGTGGTTTATTCAGTGCAAGACCAAGTCCCTTGGCCGTTGCCGAGCCAATGCGCAAACCGGTAAAGCTGCCGGGCCCCGCCGAAATGGCGATCCCGTCAACCTCTGACAATTCCGTCTCCGTCATCCGCACGATCTCATCGATCATCGGCAGCAAGGTCTGGGAGTGGGTCTTCTTGTGATTGACCGTGTACTCCGCAACCAAATTGCCGTCCTCCACGATGGCCGCGGATGCCACCATGGACGCGCTCTCTATTCCCAGGATCTTCATCGCTCGTCACCTCTCACGGTAATTTTCCGGAAATCAAATCCTCGATTCAACTCCTTTTCCAGGCAGATCCGCACTGCATCTGCCGGAATCAGCTCCTCGATCTGCGTGGACCACTCCACCAAGCAAACACCCTGCCCGAAGAAATAATCCTCGTACCCGATCTCATCCATCTCATCAATATCGTCAATGCGATACACATCAAAATGATACAGCGGAAGTCTGCCTTCATCGTACACCTGCACGATGGTAAAAGTAGGACTGTTCACTGCCTCCGTAATACCCAGACCCACCGCAAATCCCTGTGTGAACACCGTCTTTCCGGTTCCCAGGTCTCCGTCCAGACAATAAATCTGTCCCGGGCGAGCTGCAAGTCCGATTTCCCGCCCCAACGCAAAGGTTTCAGCGGGGCTGTTTGATTCGATTACCCTCATCTATCTGCCTTTCTCTCAACGCTTTTTTCCGGTCTGCCGCCGAATCAGCGTTTCCAGTTCTTTTGCCTGCTCGCCTATCTGACGGACAGGAAGAATACTTCCTCTCAATTTTCCTGTATACAAAATCCAGACACGTTTCATGAACACCGTCTTCGTCACCTGTTCCCAGCGGCATCCCGCCTTCACTTCGCCCTGTTCCTGAATGAGTCCCTTTTCCGTGAAGATGTAGGTGATTGGTTTCTTCAGTGAAGGATTCGTCCCCACCTGCATCGCCGCCTTGCCGATCATCATGATCGGGTTGATCACCAGAAACCAGAGACCAATGAACAAAAAGACACCTGTGGTGGGTTCATTCGCTCCACCGGCGAAATCACTGATCGCCTTTCCGATGCAGAACAGACTGAGTAAAATACCGATCACACCACTGAGACTCATGTAGGAGTGATGCATCAGAAATACATACATATCCCACTTGTCAATTTGCAAGTCTTTGCGAATTTCCTTCTCCCCGTAAAGATCCGCCAAGGGATCGGGCTTTTCTTCTACCGTTTTTTCGATTACTTCGTCGTCCATGTTTACCTGGCTCATCCCTGCTTTTCCTCGCTTATCTTCATGGTTAGCTGAATACGTTTTCTCTGCAGATCCACGCTCATCACCTGCACCTGCACGATATCACCGACGCTCACCGCCTCAAGTGGATGCTTGATGAAGCGGTTGGTCATCTGGGAAATATGCACCAGACCATCCTGATGAACACCGATATCCACAAACGCACCAAAGTCGATCACGTTGCGGACAGTGCCCTTTAAGATCATACCCGGCTTCAGGTCCTTCATATCCATCACATCGGATCTGAGGATCGGCCCGTCCATCTCGGAACGAGGATCGCGGGCAGGCTTCTCCAATTCTTTCAACATATCGGTCAATGTGATCTCGCCGATTCCCAACTCTCCGGCCAGTTTTTTCTTGTCAACCACCTTCCGGCTGATTCCGGGAAGACCGCCATGCAGCAACGCATCGGAAGAAACGCCCAGTTTCTCCATCAGCTTCGTTGCGGCACCGTAACTCTCCGGGTGAACCGCCGAGGTATCCAAGGGATTCTTGCCACCATAAATACGCATGAAGCCGGCGCACTGCTCGTACGCTTTCGGTCCAAGCTTCGATACCTTCAGAAGCTGTGCCCTGTCGGTAAAACGGCCGTTCTCCTCACGGTAGGTCACAATATTCTTTGCAATGGTCTTAGAAATACCGGAAATATACTCCAAGAGGGACGCGGATGCCGTGTTCAGATCCACTCCGACCTTGTTCACACAGTCTTCCACCACGCCTTCCAGCGTCTCTCCCAATTTTTTCTGATTCATGTCATGCTGATACTGACCGACACCGATGGACTTCGGATCGATCTTCACCAGCTCCGCCAGCGGATCCTGCAGTCTGCGGGCAATGGACGTCGCGCTTCGCTGACCCACATCAAATTTGGGGAACTCCTCCGTCGCCAGTTTGCTGGCAGAGTAAACAGACGCTCCCGCCTCATTGACGATCACATACTGAACCTTGCCTTTCAGCTCCTTGATCAATTCTACGATCACCTGCTCCGACTCACGAGACGCGGTTCCGTTGCCCACGGAGATCAGGTCCACATGATACTTGGCAATCAACTGCTTCAGGATTCGTTTGGACTCTTCCACACGATTCTGAGGTGCAGTCGGGAAAATAACCGTAGTGTCCAGTACCTTTCCGGTGGCATCCACCACCGCCAGCTTACAGCCGGTGCGGAACGCAGGGTCCCAGCCCAGCACCGTCTTTCCGACCATCGGAGGCTGCATAAGAAGCTGCTCTAAGTTCTTTCCGAACACACGGATCGCACCGTCCTCGGCAGTCTCGGTCAATGCATTGCGCACTTCACGCTCGATCGCAGGTCCGATCAGACGGTTATAGCTATCCTCACAAACCGCCTCCAATACGGGCGTCGTGAACGAATTGTCGCGGACAATGGTCTTTTTCTTCAGATAACGAAGGATATCTTCCTCCGGTGCCACAACCTTCACATTCAGGAATTTTTCCTTTTCACCGCGGTTCAAAGCCAGCACACGGTGACCTGCCACCTTTGCGACAGGCTCCTCATATTGGTAGTAGTTTTCGTAAACCGACTTTTCATTCTCGTCGCGGGCCACTGACTGAATCAGGCCCTTCTTCATCGTCGCCTCACGGATATAGGTGCGATGGTCCGCATTGTCCGAAATGCGCTCCGCCAGAATATCCTTCGCTCCGTCAATCGCCTCCTGCACGCTGGCCACCTGTTTCTCCTCGGAAACATAATTTTCGGCGGTCTTCTCCAAAGGCTCCTTCGTCATCTGCAGTGCAATCAGGTCGGCCAGAGGCTCCAGGCCCTTCTCCTTCGCGATGGTCGCACGGGTTCGGCGCTTCGGACGATAAGGGCGATAAAGATCCTCCACCGCAACCAACGTCATCGCATCCTCAATCGCTTTCCTTAAGTCGGCAGTCAACGCTCCCTGCTCCTCAATGGTAGCGAGCACCTGTGCCTTCTTCTCCTCCAGATTGCGCAAATATTTGAGGCGCTCGTCCAGCTGGCGCAGAATCTCGTCGTTCAGCGAGCCGGTGACCTCCTTGCGGTATCTGGCAATAAAGGGAATCGTGTTTCCCTCGTCAATCAAATTTACTGCTGCTTCTATCTGTTCACGGCGTACATTCAGTTCCTCGCGAAGCACTCCGATTATATCCATAGCCATGCCTCCTTGTCTGCGCGGAGGAACTGGCAGGATTAAACCCGAAAAACGCGCTCCCGCTCCGCTCCGTCTCGCAGCGGCACTAAGTTCATCTATCGCCTTGTGGCTCAGATTCACTAAGGGCCGGCGGCCGGAGAGGGTTTTTCTTACGTTTAATCCTGCCAGTTTCCTCCTTCTCACCAAAGGAGCCTTAAACGTTTACAGTGTTTGCCCGCTCCTTTTTTCATACTCCACAAAAAAAATCGTCACTCGTAATACAACTTAATTCGTCTGCTCTTTATCTTTCAAGCTGTTCCACTTCAAATATGCACTGATGAAGTTATCGATCGCTCCATCTAACACTGCTCCTGCGTTTCCGCTCTCCTCGCCGGTACGATGATCCTTGACCATGGTGTAAGGCTGCAATACATAAGAACGGATCTGGCTTCCCCATGCGATATCCTTCACATCACCGCGGATGTCGGAAAGTTTCTCCGCATTCGCCTGCTGCTTCAGCATATACAGTTTCGCTTTCAGCATCTGCATCGCCTTGTCCTTGTTCTGGAACTGGGAACGCTCATTCTGGCACTGCACCACGATACCGGTGGGCAGATGAGTAATACGGATCGCGGATGAAGTCTTATTGATGTGCTGACCACCCGCACCACTGGAACGGTAGGTGTCAATACGCAGATCATCCATATTGATCTCAACATCCACGTCTTCCTCAATATCCGGCATAACATCACAGGATACAAAGGAGGTCTGCCGTTTTCCGGCAGCATTAAAAGGAGAAATGCGCACCAAACGGTGGATTCCCCGCTCTGATTTCAGATAACCAAAGGCATTCAGACCGTTGATCTGGACGGTGACCGACTTGATACCCGCCTCGTCGCCGTCCAAAAAGTCCAGCACCTCCACGGAAAAGCCCTTCTTCTCCGCCCAACGGGTGAACATACGGTACAGCATACCGGCCCAGTCACAGGACTCGGTTCCACCGGCACCCGCGTGAAGGGTCAGGATCGCGTTACACTTGTCGTACTCATCACAAAGCAGAGTGGCAAGACGCAGTTCCTCCAGATCCTTCTGAAGCTTATTCAGACTCTCCTCGATTTCCGGGATAACCGCAGGGTCATTCTCCTCGTATCCCATCTCAATCAACAACTCAATCTCCTCATTCAGACTCTCCAGACCGTGGAACTCCTCAACCGTGTCCTTAAGGCCCTTAAGCTCCTGCATGATTTTGGTGGATTTCTCCGGATCATTCCAAAAATCCGGTTCCTCCAAATGTCTCTCTAACTCAGCGATACGCTCTTTTTTGCCTGCTAAGTTAAAGTGAATCCCTCACTTCCACTAATGGTTTCTGTAATGTCTCAAGCGTATACTTGAACTGGTCAAGCTCTACCATTTGTGTCACCTCTTTCCATTTTATATTTATCTTAGCAAGTTGAAATCAACCTTTTCTGCCACAGCACTGCTTATATTTCTTTCCGGATCCGCAAGGACAGGGATCGTTCGGATATACCTTCTGATTCTCTCGACGCTTCGGCTCACGCACCGCACTGTCATCCTTGTTCGTTCCGGTCACCTTCGCAACCTGCTCACGCTCCACCTTCTGCTCTACCTTGATGCGCATCAGCGTCCGGACAGTCTCTTCCTGAATACTGCTGGTCATGGCATCGAACATCTCGTAACCGGCCATCTTGTACTCGATCAGAGGGTCTTTCTGACCGTAAGCCTGCAGACCGATACCCTGACGGAGCTGATCCATATCATCGATGTGATCCATCCACTTGCGGTCGATCGCCTTCAGCAGGATCACGCGCTCGATCTCACGAAGCTGCTCAAGTTCGGGGAACTCTGCTTCCTTCGCCTCGTAAAGTTTCACAGCCTTCTCTTTCAGCGCCTGCTTCAGCTTGCCCTTGTTGAACGAACGGTCTCCCTCGGGGATCTCCATGGGCTCCATCGGGAAAATCTGGCAAAGTTGCGCATTCAGTCCATCCATATCCCACTCATCGGATCCATGATCATCGGACAGGTAGGAGTCAACGGTATTGTCCACGATGTCGGTGATCATCTTCAGCACCACATCTCTCATACTCTCACCGTCAAGCACACGACGGCGGTCAGCGTAGATTACCTCGCGCTGTTCGTTGTTCACCTGATCATAATCCAGCAAACGCTTACGTGTTCCGTAGTTATTGCTCTCGATCTTCATCTGTGCTTTCTCGATGGCATCGGAAAGCATCTTGTGCTGAATCTGCTCATTCTCCGGAACGCCCAGCGCGTTGAACGCCGCCAGCATACGCTCGGAACCGAACAAACGCATCAGATCGTCCTCAAGAGAAATGTAAAATCTGGACTCACCGGGATCACCCTGACGACCGGAACGACCGCGAAGCTGATTGTCGATACGTCTCGCCTCGTGGCGTTCTGTACCGATGATCTTCAAACCACCTGCCGCTCTGGACGCCTCATCCAGCTTAATATCGGTACCACGGCCGGCCATGTTGGTCGCGATGGTAACCGCTCCGTGAAGACCTGCATCCGCAACGATCTCGGCCTCCATCTCGTGGAACTTCGCATTCAGCACCTTGTGAGGGATGCCACGGCGGCGAAGCATCAGACTCAGTTCCTCAGACGCG
>JAFQDI010000048.1 GCA_017416055.1 Lachnospiraceae bacterium | reverse complement strand
TCCACCATGGACATCTCATCGATCACGATAGCATCACACTCCAACGGATTCTTCTCGTCGCGGGCAAATCTTCCCTCAGACACCGACTCGTCCTGACCACCGGAAAGTTCCAGCATACGGTGGATCGTCCTCGCCTCACGGCCGGTCGCCTCGCTCATGCGCTTCGCAGCGCGCCCCGTCGGTGCCGCCAGATAAACCTCCAGTTCCTCCTGCTCCAGATAATGGAGGATTGCCCGGATCGTTGTGGTTTTTCCCGTTCCGGGGCCACCGGTGATGATCACCAGACCATTCATCGCCGCCTCACGGACCGCATTTCGCTGCATCTCATCCAGTTCCAGTTTCTCTTCCCGCTCAATACGGCGGATACGAGTGTCCAACACGGACGGAGAAGATTCAATACTCAGATTCAGATCCGTCAGCATGCGCGCACAGTTCATTTCCATATAATAATATTTACTCAAATAGACACGGCGGATCTCATCCACCTCGCGGACGATAATCTTTCGCTCTACCGTCAGATCCATGATCTGTTTTTCCAGTGATGGGAGCCCTACGTTCAACAGTTCCTGCGTTGCCGCAAGCAGTTCGTTCTCCGGCAGATACAAATGGCCGTTACCCATGGACTGCTGCAGGGCATAAAAGATACCGCACTTGATACGGTAATCCGAATCCGGGCGGATACCCGCCCGCGCCGCGATCTCATCGGCAATTTTGAAACCAATACCGGACACATCCTCCGCCAAACGGTAGGGATTCTCTCTGAGTACCTCGTAAACCTTGCTGCCGTACCGCTCATAAATCTTCGCCGCCAGATTCATGGTGATGCCGAATTCCTGCAAAAAGATCATCGCCTGGCGCATATCCTGACGTTCCGCCATCTGGGATGCGATCTGCATCGCCCCTTTCATACTGATGCCCTTCACCTCAGAAAGTCTCTCCGGCTCCTCCTCCATGATGCGGAAAGTATCATCGCCGAATTTTTTCACGATGCGGGCAGCCAGAGACGGGCCGATCCCCTTCACTGCGCCGGAAGCCAGATATCGCTCCACTGCCGCCGCGTCCGCCGGAATCTTCCACTCGTAACTCTCCATCACCAGCTGTGTACCATAGAGTGGATGCTTCTTTTCCGTGCCAGTCACTTCAAGATACTCGCCCTCGGACACTTGTGGAAAACATCCCACCACTGTATGCTCTTTTCCCTTGTCCACCAACTCGAGCACTGTGTAGCCGTTTTCCTCGTTACGGTATACGATGTGCTCCACGTATCCTGATCGTACGCTCATGTGTTACCTCGTTTTCTTACTAAGTATTATGTATGCACATTGATTCCCTATGTTATTCATCCCAGTAATCTATGGTTTCCTGTGGCGTTGTACCAACGCCAAACAATTGCCACATAAAATCCTCTTTCTCGTGATAAATATTAATGATGCGAATGTACTTACCTTCAATCCGATAAAAAACATAATTTTTAGATACAAATAAATATCGATAGTCAGTTGCCGTGTCAAACATGTTCGACACCCGAATGCCTTTTTCCGCATACTCGGCAAGTCCTTTTATTGCATCTGCTATGCTCTTAATAACCTTGTTTGCACTCTCCAAACCATATTCTTGCGAGATGACAGTTTTCATCTTTCGCAACTTATCTGACGCATCCGGAGTATAGGTTATCTTTCTCAATCAGCTACCCCCAATTCTTTCTCCAACGCATCCGCATCTATCCAGCCTTCTACATTTGCCCGTTCTTCTGCTCGTCTCAAATCTAACAGAAGCATTGCCAATACTTGTTCCCGCAATGCTTCTTTGCTATTTTTTGTGACGATAAACGGGAGACCTTCAACGTTTAAAGACTGCTGAATAAATGTATTAAATGCATCCGTCAATGTCATACCTGTCTTTGCGTAAATATCTTCAACAGCTCTTTTAATCTCCGAATTAATCCTCACTTGAAAGGTCGTATCCTTTGGTGCGATTGCAACATTTAAATTAGTAGCCATACGGTACACCTCCTTTTTCTCAATCATACCACAGCCACCGCGCATCGTCAATACATTGTCATTACAACCTTGGATTCATGTTATTCATCCAAGGAGTGTTTATTCTTCTCACAATTTTCTCTTTTTATAGCTTTCTTGCCTTGAATAAAACGGAAATAGGTAGCATTTTTGCTTTTTTCGCTTTGTTACTGATAATTCCCTCTGCATGCATTGTCGCCTCGTCGGTCTGCTCAACCATTTGTTCAATTACAAATCCCGCTTTTGCTAATGCATTGACATAGGTAGAGATTTTGCGGTTGCACAGTAGAATTTCGCTGCCATCCACCGGCATTCTGAAGTAAGATTCATCAAAATAGCTTTTACTCATTACTAAGGCGTTATTTTCGATCACATCTTTCCGCTCATCACACGACCAAGCAACGCAATAATTGAGCGTATGGTGCCAGCTAAAAATAAAGATACCGTCTTTTTTCAGATACGATGCAATCTTCTGGAAAGTACCATCCAAATCAGTCGTCCACCCGATGCCATATATCGAATATACGAAATCAAAATAATCTTTTGGGATATCCATATCAGCTTCCATCGGAGAACAGATCAGGTTAGCCGAATAACCGTTTTCACTCAGATATCGTTCAGCATTCTCAAGTTGCTTATGAGAAAGATCAACTCCCCATAATTCGCCAGCATTTCTATCTGCATGGTACTTCAGAGAATGGCCGCTGCCACAGCAAATTTCGAGCATTTTCTTTCCTGAAACATCACCGAACAGGTGTAATTCATTCTCAGTTACAAAGTGTACACCATATGTAGGAAGCGCTGTAGTTCCAAACCACAGATCAGCATATGTATCCCAGTAATGCTTATTTGTTTTTATTATTTCATCTCTGTTCATTTTTATTTTCACCCACAGTTTTAAATTACAGTTTACCATCACCGTGGCTGCTGCACACAGTTGTGGCAGACCATTTTTCGAAAGGAACAGTCAAAGATAAAAGTAAGAAAAACCCTCTCCGGCCGCCGGCCCTTAGTGAATCCGAGCCCTTAGGCGATGGATGAACTCAGTGCCGCTGCGAGGATGAGCGGAGCGGGAGCGTGTTTTTCGATTTTATCTCAAACCGCCCCTCAATCACTTAAGGGCTGCTACACCTCGTGCAGCAGCCCCAATCGACTTTACTTGTGTTTTCCAAGATATTCGATGAACTTTCCGGTTCCAATCGCCACTGCAGTGGTCGGCTCCTCTGCGATCATCGTGTTAATGTGGGTACGCTCCTCAATCAACTGATCCAGACCGCGAAGCAGGCTACCACCGCCGGTCAGCACAATACCTCTCTCGAAAATATCTGCCGCCAACTCCGGAGGAGTGCGCTCCAACACACTGTGTACAGCCTCAACGATCTGCATTGCACAGTCATTGAGTGCATCCAGCGTCTCGTCGGAAGTGATGGTCATCGTGATCGGGAGACCGGTCACCAGATTACGTCCGCGAACATCCATCGTCTGGATTTCGGGCAATTTGTATGCACAACCGATGTTGATCTTGATCTCCTCAGCGGTTCTCTCACCAATCAACATATTATGTTTCTTTCTCATGTAGCGAACGATCGCCTCGTCAAAATCATCTCCTGCGGTCTTCACGGAAGCGCTGACAACGGTTCCGCCCAGAGAGATTACAGCGATATCAGAGGTACCGCCACCAATGTCTACGATCATGTTTCCACACGCCTTCGCAATGTCAATACCGGAACCGATCGCTGCCGCTACAGGCTCCTCAATGATCACAACCTCACGAGCACCTGCTGCGTAAGTGGCATCTTCAACGGCCTTCTTTTCGACCTCAGTCGCGCCGCTGGGAATACAAACACTGATACGGGGTTTGAACAGAGTCTTTCCACCCAGTGCCTTGTTAATAAAATATTTCATCATCTTCTCTGTCACGGAGTAATCAGAAATCACACCCTGACGCAGAGGTCTGATCGCAACGATATTTCCGGGAGTACGGCCGATCATCACGCGGGCCTCCTCACCGATTGCCTTAATTTCGTTCGTGTCGCGGTCAAATGCCACAACGGACGGCTCTTTCAGTACTACACCCTTCCCCTTTATATAAACCAGAATACTGGCAGTACCCAAATCAATGCCGATATCGGCTGACAGTCTCATTCGCTCTTCCTCCTGTTCTTCTATAAGTTTATCCCAGTGTACTCATTATATGCTGAATTTCGCCTGTTGTGAAGTCTTTTTTTCGCAATTTTCAATTTTTTCCAAGCCCAGAAATTCCCCAAATCTCACTTTCTGCAACACAAACATCAAAAAGTGGAGACTCTTTCCCACTTTTCCGCT
>JAFQDI010000047.1 GCA_017416055.1 Lachnospiraceae bacterium | reverse complement strand
GGTTGGTAGATTCCTACGCAGATCCCATGGTAGGAACCTGTTGGGATACGGGACATGCCATCGCTGCAAAGCAGAATCAGCGCAGGGCGATCAATAAGATGGGTGGTCGATTGAAGAATTTACATATCAATGACAGCGATTATGGAATGCGCGATGAACACCTTCTTCCTTTTATGAGTAAGGGGAATTGGGTCGATGTGATTGAGGGGTTAATTGATGTGAATTACGCGGGTGTCCTGAATTACGAAGTGGGTAAGGTGGCGAAGAACGCGCCTGCTGACTTCCAACCGACCGTGTTAAAGTCCGTGTATGCGAATGGAATGGCTCTTGTCGATATGTACGAGAAGGCATTGGCAGACAGAACGAAGGAGGGAGTGCGATGAAAGTCTCGATTTCCACGAAATCATACGAATCCGAAGGCGGAAATGGACGTGCGCGCAGCATCTTCCAGGTTGTTCCGGTGATGCGTGAAATCGGTTTTGAAAGTTTGGATTTAAATTTAAAAGATTATGATTATTCCACCTATTTGCTGCGGGGAGAGGACTGGAAGGAAAAGGTTCTGGCGTTGAAGCAGTTGGCGGACAGTGTGGATATGGAGTTTTATCAGGCTCATTCACCGACTGCGAAAGGCGGACGCATCTACGGTAATCCTCAGTTTTCCGCACCCGGTGCGGTGGAAGAGTATAGGGAGATGGTAGAACGGAATGTGATCGCCTGCTCCATGTTGGGAGTTAAGTGGCTTATCATCCATCCAATCACCTGCCCCGAGTACAATTATGAGCGACGAGCAACGTTACAGTACAACCTGGATTTCTGGTCACCATTTGTGGAACTGGCCGGAAAACTGGGGACGGGACTGGCATTTGAAAACCAGCTTCCCCATTTGAACAGAGCCCATCCCTACAAATACTGTGAACATTACGATGATTTGTTGGATTTGGTGGACGGTTATGGCGTTCCGCAGGTTGGGGTTTGTTGGGATACCGGCCATGCAAACCAGAACAAATTTGATCAGTATCGTGCGATCACGACCATCGGAAGCCGTTTGAAGGCTCTGCACCTCCATGATAATTTCTACGGAAATAAGGATGAGCACATGTTTCCTTTCATGGGCGAGGTTAGCTGGGAGAAGGTGATTCGTGCACTGGCTGAGGTGGACTACGAAGGAGCTATCAATTTGGAAACGAACAAGCCGGTTATGTACGGATACGGGGAATTCCAGAAAGTTCATCTCAAGTTGGCGTATGAAACCGCCTGTTATTTGAGAAATTGGTTGGAAAGAGAAAAAACATCAAACAAATAAAGGAGATTGAATATGAGTCAGAAGAAACCCAATATTTTATTTATTCTTGCGGATCAGTTTCGTGCAGATGTTATGAGCTGTATGGGTGGTCCTGCGAAAACACCTCATCTGGACAGTCTTGCCGCAGAAGGCGTATTATTTACCGATTGTTCCACCGTTGCGCCTCTTTGTGTTCCGGCGAGAGTCAGCCTGTTCACCGGAAAATATCCTCATACCACCGGTGCATGGGACAATTCCGGATATGTTCTTTCCCCGGATGCGAATATTTGGACGAAAGAGTTCAAAAAACTGGGCTACGATACGGCATTATTCGGAAAGACTCATCTCCATCCAAACGGTGGAGACATGGTTTCACGTGAGTGGCTGCTCAATGGTTACGGTTTTGACACTGTAGATGAGACGGCAGGACCTCATGCGATCACCTTCTGCCGTACACATATGTCTGACGAATTGAAGGAAAAGGGCCTTTATCAGGCGTACTGTGATGACATGCACAGCCGAGGAAAAACACCGTTTGCGAGACCTTCTGCGCTTCCGCTGGAGGATTATTACGACGTATATGTTGGCCGTAAAGGCAATGAATTTTTGGAGAATTATCAGGGGGACAAGCCTTGGATCTGCCATGTGAGCTTTGGAGGGCCTCATGAACCTTGGGATACTCCCGAACCTTACGCAAGTATGTACAAGAGAGAGGATATGCCCAAGCCCGTTCCCCGCATGACAAATCTGAATCCCGACCGTCCTACCGGAGAAGCGGATACTCAGATGAACAGCAAAAAGATCCAGTGTAATGAGGCACAGGCGGCAGAGATCCGAGCTGATTACTGCGGTGGATGTTCTCTGATCGACGATCAGATTGGACGTATCATTGATACCATTAAAAAACGCGGCGAGTGGGAGAATACGATCGTACTGTTCAGTTCTGATCACGGCGAGATGAATGGTGATCACGGATTTGTCAATAAGCGCAACTTCCTTCACGGTGCATTGAATATTCCCTTGATTATCCGTACTCCCGAGACTGTGAAAAATGGCGGAAGGGTGACGGATACCATCGTCAGTCTTTTGGATGTTGGTCCTACATTGGTTGAGTTGGCCGGTGGAAAGGTAGAGTATGAACAGTTCGGGAAATCCCTTTGCGGTATCCTGAGCGGAACCACAGAAAAGGCAAGAGATTACATGCTTTCCGAGTATAAGGGCGAAGTGATGTACATGACGAAAGAGTGGAAGATCGTGCTGAACGCAAAAGGTGAAGTTTATCTGTTATTTGACCGCATCAACGACCCTAATGAGCAGAAGAATCTGGCAGGAACACCTGAGGCGGAGGAACTTTCCACAAAGCTCTGCCTTGCGGCGATGAAGGCTCTGGCGGAGAACCAGTGTCTTTCCCCTGTAGTAAACCAGATGGTAATTCCGGATCTGGATTCCATTGTCAAATCCGTTTACGGTGCAAATTAAGTTAAATCATTAAGGAAGGTGAAGATAAAGATGAGCACAAAAAAGCAACCTAACATTTTGTTCCTGTTTGCTGACCAGTTTCGTGGAGATTATATGAGCTGCGCAGGCGGTCCTGCAAAGACCCCGAATTTGGACAGTATTGCGGCTGAAGGTGTATTATTTACCAACTGTTCTACCGTAGCACCGCTCTGTGTGCCTGCGAGAGTCAGCCTCTTTACCGGAAAGTATCCTCACACCACCGGTGCGTGGGATAACTCCGACTATATTCTTTCTCCAGAAGCGACGATTTGGACGAAGGAGTTCAAGAAACTAGGCTATGACACATCCCTGTTCGGAAAGACTCACTTACATACCAACAAAGGAAATATGATTGAGCGCGAATGGCTGATC
>JAFQDI010000046.1 GCA_017416055.1 Lachnospiraceae bacterium | reverse complement strand
CCCGTCCCCTACAATTACCCATTGGTATTGTTGTAGGGGATGGGTCTCCCATCCCGCTTATTTTTTTCATATTATTTTACGGAAACGGTAACCTGAACTGGGACAAGATTATTCCTGCCTGTGAGGCTGCCGGCGTAAGATGGGCGGTAGTTGAGCATGACAAACATCATTTGGATGATGATCCCTTTAAGTCCCTGAAAGTAAGTTACGATTACCTGGTAACAAAGGGCTTCTGCTAATCGATATCGAAACTTGTAGAAAATCCTGCGTAATTTGCGCAGGATTTTCTTTACAAACGAACACGGATATTTTATAATAATAAAAAATAATATTTTCGGAGGCTGTTCCTATGAAAAAGTTTTTTGGCGAATTTAAGGCATTTATTGCTCGCGGCGATGTGCTGAGTATGGCGATCGGTATCATCATTGGTTCTACCTTTACCGCTATTGTAAATTCTATGGTAAAGGATATTATCACCCCTCTGAGTGGTGTGATCCTGGGCGGTATCGATTTCTCCGGTATGTCCGTGACCGTCGGCGAGTCTGTGATCCTGTTTGGTTCCTTTATTCAGGCAGTGATCAACTTCCTGTTGACCGCATTCGTTCTCTTCCTGGTGGTTAAGGCAGTGAACGCGATGAAGGCGGCTGCTGAGAAGAAGCAGAAAGAGGAAGAGGAAGCGAAACCCGCAGCTCCCGCCCCCACGCCTGCGGATATTGTTCTGCTGACGGAGATTCGCG
Source organism: Lachnospiraceae bacterium (assembly GCA_017416055.1). Next base: position 4,399 of record JAFQDI010000046.1, on the reverse strand, counting down.
ATCTGCTGAAGAAGTAAAGTTCAAAACTTCTTTCTTGACTTTTTTTGTCACAAGAGCTATGATAGTAGAAATGTGTTTGTGAGAGGAACTGTAGATGCTGATCGATAAGGTTGCGCTCCTGTATTGGCAGGGCGGAAAGATCTTGAGTAGCCGTTCTAAGGGGAAGGATACCTGGTATCTTCCCGGCGGCAAGCGTGAGGGCGGCGAATCCGATGTGGAGACGCTGATCCGTGAGATACAGGAAGAACTGTCGGTATCGGTTGATCCGGAGACGGCGGTTTATTACGGGACCTTTGAAGCACAGGCTCATGGAAAGAGTGAAGGTGTCACGGTTCGGATGACCTGCTACACGGCAGGTTTTTCAGGCACCCCATCTCCGGCCCATGAAATCGAAGAGCTGAAGTGGCTTTCCTACTCTGATATGGACGTAGTGTCCCCTGTGGACAAGCTGATCTTCGAAGATTTGCATCAAAAAGGATATTTGATTTGACGGGACGACCAGCCCTTTTTGACGGGGCTGGCCGTTTTCTGTGTAAAGAGAACGCTTGCAAGGTAAGGAGGAGTACAATGATCGAACTGCTGAAAGGAACAAAGCTTTCACCGGTGTTCTCCGATGGCGGAGTGGACTGCTATCGTGTGACGGGGGGAGACTATCTGAACCGCTACTATGTGGTTTCGGAGGAAGGAACGAGAAATCTGCTGAACAAACCGGAAATCGTGGGTTTTGATGTTTACAACTGTATGCTGAAGCCTACCACTCGGATGATGAAGCACATTAAGAGCGAAGGTCTGGTGAGCTCTGCCAACATTCTCTCGATTCTGAGAGGTGCGCTAAACTATCCGCTGGAGGAGAGTTGCTATCGGGAGAAAATCCGTGTTCATGATATTAGTTTCCTGTCCAGTGAGCGTGTGTTCCATCATGCGGAGATTGCGGGCTTGGAAATCAAGTACAGCAAGCTGGCAATGGTTCCGGACAGCACTCTGCTCATCGGAGATATCGTGGCCAGCGGAGATACATTGGTGCATTGCCTGCGCTATGTGACGGATCATTATCGCAAGCACGGAGCGAAGCTTCGCAACATTATTCTCTTTACCATCGGTGGATTTAAGGGCATCGAGATCATGGAACGCCTGACCAAAGAGTTTCGCGAGTTCTGGCCGGATTTTGAGGGCTTTATCGGTGTGTATTATGAAGGTATGTTTAACTGCTATCAGGACAAGGGTGTGGCCGGAATCCAGGTATGTAATGTAGACTTCTACTGGGCTGAAGGTCTGCTGGCACCGGCTTATCGCAGACAGAGCCTTTCTTCCAGAGATACGCTGTTTGAGAAGTGCATTATTTATGATGGCGGCGCGAGACGCTATGAGATCGCTGACCATGTGCATGAGGTTTTGGAGTACTGGGAGGAAATCGAGAAACTTGCGGATCGGATTGATTTCAAGTCATTCACCGATGAGCGCTTGGGCTATACCACTCCGGTGAGCTTTGAGGACTGGATCGGCTATCAGCACTATGAGGAGATTCCGGTAGAGGAAGCACGCGAGCTTTATGAGCAGGAAAAGGCGTACTGGGCAAGCCTGGAAGGAGTAACCCTGAAGGAAATCGCACAGACACGAATCGGCGAGTTTACTACAGCATTGAAGAAGTATATGATATGATATCAATGAGTAAGAAGCAATTCGTAGATATCATTAAAATATGAACGAAAAACACAAAAGGAGAGAGAAACAAAATGGGAAACGAAAATCAAAAAGTAGACATTGACTTTTCTACGACGGCAGTGCCGGCAAATCAGAGAAGAAGCGTGATTACCATGTTTATGATCATGCTGGGATTTACCTTCTTCTCAGCAAGCATGTGGGCCGGCCAGGAGTTGGCTATGGGTCTGGATTTCTGGGGCTTTGTCGGGGCTCTGTTGGTCGGTGGAGCAATCTTAGGTCTCTACACCGGACTTCTTGGCTATGTAGGTGCGAAGACCGGTCTGTCCATGGATCTTTTGGCGCAGCGTTCTTTCGGTATCAAGGGTTCCTACCTTTCCTCAGCAATGATCAGCTTTACACAGATCGGTTGGTTCGGTGTTGGTCTGGCAATGTTTGCCATTCCTGTGGCAAAGCAGCTTCTCGGTGACAGTCAGATCGCAATGTACGGACTGGTTGCTGTGGCAGGTATCTGTATGACTGCTTCCGCATATTTCGGTATCAAGTCCCTGACCATCGTAAGTTATGTGGCAGTTCCGCTGGTAGCGGTTCTCGGTACGGTAGCGATGATTAAGGCAGTTATGATGGGTGAAGGAACCATTATTGACCAGTTTGCAAAGTCCAGCGGTTCTCTGACCATCATCGGAGGTGCAGGTCTGGTTATCGGTTCCTTCGTATCCGGTGGTACCGCAACGCCCAACTTTACCCGTTTCGCAAAATCCGGAAAGTCCGGTTTTATCACCACCGTTGTGGCATTCTTCCTGGGTAACTCCCTGATGTTCTTCTTTGGTGCGATCTCTCACATCTTCGTGGGTGGAAACGATATCTTCGAGGTTATGATCAACCTGAATATGTTCTACTTTGCAGTTTTGGTTCTGGGTCTGAACATCTGGACCACCAACGACAATGCGTTGTACACCGGCGGTCTTGGCCTGGCAAACATCTTCAACACAAAGAAAAAGCCCATGGTATTGGTATCCGGTATCATCGGTACCGTTACTGCAGTATGGCTGTACAATAATTTCTGTGATTGGCTGAACGTACTGAACTGTACGCTTCCTCCTGTAGGTATCATTCTGATTCTTGGATATTTCCTGCACAAGAAAGAATATGAGGAGAACACAGAGAATACTCTGGTTGTAAACTGGTTTGCGATTGCAGGCGTTATCCTCGGTGCAGTGGTGGCGAATTTGGTGCCTTTGGGAATTCCTTCCCTCAATGGTATGGCAGTGGCAACAGCTTGCTACATCGTGGGACACTTTGTGCAGAAGAAATAAATCACATTAAAATAATATGTACATAGCGAAGTCTGCCATTATATGGCAGTATTCCCTAACCACGTATAAATCACCTGCTTTCTCTCCATAATAAGGAGAAAAAGCAGGTGATTTTTCATGCAGATAGGCAAAGCAAGTATAGCGTTTGATCACCCTCCGGTGATTATCGGCCGCGGCAATGTGGTCGGGAAAAAGGAGGGCGATGGACCGTTAGGCAATCTGTTCGACCGAATTGAGGAGGATGCCATGTTTGGCATGGATTCCTGGGAGGAGGCGGAGAGCCGACTTCAGAAGGAGGCGGCAGGGCGTGCCATTGAAAGTGCAGGATTAAAGACGGTGGATATTCGTTATCTGTTGGCCGGAGATTTGCTGGGACAATTGATCGCAACTTCGTTTGGGGTGATGGAACTGGAGATTCCGATGTTTGGTTTGTACGGCGCGTGTTCGACCATGGGTGAGGCGATGACATTGGGCTCTATTTTGGTCGATGGAGGCTACGCTGACCGGACGGTGGCACTGGCATCCAGTCATTTTGCCAGCGCTGAGAAACAATTCCGTTTTCCTTTGGAATATGGGAATCAGCGGCCGTTGTCCACTACTTGGACTGTGACGGGAAGCGGAGCTGTCGTGTTGGCAAGAGAGGGAAAAGGACCGAGAATAACCGGGGTCACGCCGGGTAAAATCGTGGATATGGGACTGAAGGACTCCATGAATATGGGGGCATGTATGGCGCCTTCGGCGGCAGATACGCTTTGCCGACACATGCAGGATTTTGGACGAAAACCGGAGGATTATGACCGAATCATCACCGGAGATCTTGGGAACGTGGGAAAACTGATTCTCGAAGAATTCATGACGGAGCGAGGTATGGATATCCATGGGCAGCATATGGACTGTGGAATCGAGATTTTTGACGACTCCAGCCAGGACACCCATTCCGGCGGAAGCGGCTGTGGATGTTCCGCGGTAGTGCTGACATCCTATGTGCTTCCCAAGTTGGAAAGCGGGGAGTGGAAGCGTGTATTGTTTGTACCGACGGGAGCACTTTTATCTACAGTAAGCTTCAATGAGGGACAGAGTGTGCCGGGAATTGCTCATGCGCTTGTCATTGAGGCGTAAAGGCGAGTTTATGCCGGTCGTAACAAAAATATACGTCACAACAGAAAGGAGCGAAATATGGACTATTTAAAGGCTTTTCTGGTGGGAGGAACGATCTGTGCACTGGTTCAGATTTTACTGGACAGGACGAAGTTGATGCCGGGAAGAGTCATGGTGACGTTGGTCTGTTCAGGTGTTGTTCTGGGCGCGCTTGGAATCTATGAACCGTTTCTTGACTGGGCGGGGGCCGGAGCATCAATCCCGTTGTTGGGGTTTGGAAATACGCTGTGGAATGGGGTAAAAAAGGCAGTGGACGAGTCCGGGTT
>JAFQDI010000045.1 GCA_017416055.1 Lachnospiraceae bacterium | reverse complement strand
CATCCGATATGCGTGACGCAAGATTTGAAAATAAACCGAATGAAACGTGCCAAAAGTGATGGGCGCACATCTGCTTCCCATCAATTCAAAACATCTCGACTTCATTTCGGCAGCTGCCGCACGTGTAAAGGTAATGACCAGAAGATTGGCCGGATTGACATGACACTCATCCACAAGATAACGTATCCGATGTGTCAATACAAGAGTTTTTCCTGAACCCGGCCCGGCCAGAACTCTGGCAGGGCCGGTGTTGTGACGAATCGCAGAAAGCTGCGATTCATTTAGGTTTGGTTGATATTTATTCATGTAATTCCATTCTGTCTAAATTAAGGTACACCGCGTGTTATTTCTTTACCAACTCCGCCATGCTCCATTCGCAGCGCCTATTGGCACGGCTCGTTGCTTACGACAATTTTGCGATAGCCGCGCGGATTCTCCTAAGCGTCTCCTCTTTGCCGAGAAGTTCCATGATCTCTGTCGCTCCACAAGGCGTAGTCTGCTTTCCGGAGCAAGCGGTACGGATCGGCCACATCACATAGCCGTTCTTGTATCCCTTCTCCTGAACAAACTCTACCAGACGGGTAAACAGTGCGTCATTACTGTAGTCTTCCTGCGCCTCAAGTACGGGAAGGACCTCAGTGAGCACCTGCAAAGAAGAAGCCTCATTGGTCTTCATCTTCTTGTGGCAGTACATGGAGATTTCATACTCAGGAACCGCCGCAAGGAAATCCACCTGCTCTGCGATGTCAGGGAACACCTCAATGCGGGTCTTCACCATCGCCGCAATCTTCTTAAGATCCATACCGGCAGGAACGGATGTCTTCAAAAAAGGCTCCGCCATCTCATAAAACTTGTCAAAGTCCATCGCCTTCAGATACTCGCCGTTCATCCAACGCAGCTTCTTGATATCAAACACTGCAGGAGACTTGCTCATGTGATGATAATCAAATGCCTTCACCAACTCATCCAAGGTAAAAATCTCGCAGTTGTTGTCCGGGCTCCAGCCGAGCAGTGCAACATAGTTCACCACCGCCTCCGTCACAAAGCCCTGCTCGATCAGATCCTCGTAGGAGGAATGACCACTTCTCTTACTGAGCTTCTGATGATCTTCGTTGGTGATCAGCGGACAATGTACATAAACGGGCTCCTTCCATCCAAACGCCTGATACAGACGGGTGTACTTCGGAGAGGAAGACAGATACTCGTTACCGCGAACCACGTGAGTGATTCCCATCAGATGGTCATCCACAACGTTTGCGAAGTTATAGGTGGGGTAACCGTCAGACTTGATCAGGATCATGTCGTCCAGCTCCTCATTATTTACCGTAATATCACCGTAGATATCGTCAGAGAAGGTAGTGGTTCCTTCCTTCGGATTGTTCTGGCGGATAACGTAAGGCACACCGGCAGCCAGCTTCGCCTCAATCTCCTCCTTGCTCAGGTGCAGACAATGCTTATCGTAAACCACGATCTCCTTGCCCGCAACGGTGGTGCGAAGGCTATCCAGACGCTCCTTATCACAGAAGCAATAGTACGCCTCGCCCTTCTCAATCAGCATCTTCGCATACTCCAAGTACAGACCGGATGCCTGACGCTCGCTCTGCACGTAGGGGCCGCAGCCGCCGTCCTTGTCCGGACCCTCATCGTGAATCAGACCTGTCTTCTCCAATGTACGGTAGATGATCTCAACCGCACCTTCCACAAAACGTTCCTGATCGGTGTCCTCTATTCTCAACAGAAAATCTCCATCTTCATGCTTGGAGATCAGATATGCGTACAATGCGGTACGCAGATTTCCTACATGCATCCGGCCGGTGGGGCTGGGTGCAAATCTGGTTCTAACCTTACTCATTCGTCTTTCCTCCTGTTTAAAGCGCCGGTGCGCTTAGTCGTCAACTATTATAGTGTAGCACAGATGGGCGGATTTGTCATTAGGGAATTTTTGATTGAATAGCAGAATTCTCCTCCAGCTCAGCAATACGCCGCATTGCCTCTTGAAGCATGCGGTCTTTTTCAGCAAGAGCTACATCCTTTTCGCTGAGTTCCGCTTTCTTCTCATCAAGTTCTGCTTTCTTCTCATTGAGTTCCGCTTTCTTCTCATTGAGTTCTGCTTTCTGCACCTTGATTTTTGCCCTAATTTCCTCTAATTCTGCTCTCTGCTCATCCAGCTCGTCCTGCATCTCATCGATCATCAGTTTAACCGTATTCTCATCCAAAATCCGTAATTCTTCTGAAAACAGCCCCATAATCTCCTCCATATTCTGGCAGATGTCGTATATCTGCTGATACATGGCTTTAAAATCAGGATACAATTCAATCAATCGAATAATATCTTCGGGATCATCACTTCCCAAAAAAGTAAGCCATGCCTCAAGACGGTTATTAATAGTTTTATTTTCCCCCTTTTTCAGAAAAATGTCAATAGGAACAAATATATATTTTTGTAAAAGTTCCAATTTCAATCCTGACTTGCTTTCCTGTTCAAAATACTGAAGATATTCATCCGGATACTGGTGAAACAGTTTACCGCTCTTTTCAAGGAATACAATCGTATATACATCCTTAATATCCCGATAGGAAAATTTTTTTCTTCCCGATCCGGCTCGGACAGCTTTATACTGTCTAAGCAACAAATCCGACGAATAGCATGCACACCGTTGCCCAGGAAACAGATATCCCACCTTCTGTACTTCCACGTTCGCAATACTACCATCCGACAGTTTTACCACGATGTCCATCACCAGAAGCGAGTTTTCCGCGGCAACTCTCATCCCTTCATTCGGCAGAACCTTCAGAATCGTCACTTCCGTCCCAATCAGCAGAGACAATAATTCATTCAGTCTCTCCGGATAACGTTCCGGATTCAATAGTTCCTTCACAAATGAATCATAGAGCATTTTACAACCCTTGGCTCCGCTACAAAAGTCCAAAAATTCTCTTTGGTATTTTTCATCCCACGAATAAAACATTCTCGCAAGACTCTTTCTTTGGTCGATGGTCGATAGTAGTTCTTCCCTGCTTTTGAGCATAGGAAAATACTCCTGCAAACATTTTCTCTGCATACCGATACCTCCTCATTCACTTTTGAAAAACGTTCCATCGAACCCGCCTCTGATTTGAGGCCAATGAAAATAAGACGCCATGTCGGGCAATGAAAAACGGAGCGGCAGGAGCGCCGCTCCGAAAGTATGTATAGTGTAGCAGAAAGCAAATGAAAATGCAAGAGGTGAACACTATATATTAAATCCATTTCCGTCGGTAAATCCTGTAGGCCAAATACTAATGGTCATACGTGCAACAATTAATCAACCAACCAGCTGTTTTCGTCAAACGTATATAATTTCCCATCAATCAAATAGGTCCCGCCATATAACGCCCTGCCATCTGACAAACAATACACTTTTTCTTGGAAGGGAGTCGTAAACCACCCACTGACAAGCTGGCCGGACTGTATATATTGACGATCAATATCATAATCTCCATTAAACCATGCTCGACCGGCTATTAGGGTGACAACATGCGGATTGTTGCTTTTTGTATCACCTACGATAAGCCGTATTCCCCTTTCAGTATAAACATGTGACAATGAGATATTGTACTGCCTTTTGGGATTGCGAATATCTGCAATCCCCTCTACAGTATTTGCAAGATAATACTTGCTATTTGCACCATCAAAGTCATAATTAGAGGTTGTCGGATCAATGGAAATCCATCTTTCGCCGTCATGAGCGAGAAGCCATGCATGCCCTGCGTCGGGATCCCCTAATGCCTCGTCTATAGAGGTGTGCGTTCCGATCAACGCTCCTGATACATAAACAGCGGGAATATCCTGCAATCGCATCAGTTGAATACAAATCAATGCATATTGGGAGCAAACTGCGCGCTTATCCGTTAAACATTTGGTTATATTACAATATAAATAGTCCATATCATATGTCAAATTCGTTGTAACCCACTCGAAAATCGCGCGCATTTTTTCATCTTTGGTATACATTCCACTACAAATCTCATCCGATAAATCTTGATAGAGTTGAAGTGTCTCATTATCCGTCACAATACGCATCTGTTCTGCCCACTGGATGTTTTCAGACAGATATAGTGTATCCGCAAGGTTAATCGCCGATTGATTATAGATTGCTCGTTGTTCTTCGAATGTCGTATCTCCGACATCTTGCTTCCAGCCTATGGGATAAAAAGTACCACTATAGATTTCACCTCCGGCGGCAGGCCATCCTTCCGTTGCAGGATCGTACAAGTAATAGTAGCCCGCATAAAAGGGATCTCCTGAAAACTCAGGACAATCGCCCAAGAAGGTAATGCCTGAAAAGCCATCACTTCTAGCCCCCTGATAAGTATAGAATGTGTTTCCAATGTAAATGACCGTGGATGGAATAGAGACCTCTTCATCATAAGAAGTAAATGCATACGAACCAATAATCCGTAGCCCTTCATTAAGTGTGATTTCTCCAATATTACACATATCAAACGCCATAGAACCAATTTCCAGCACTGATGAAGGTACCACGAGCGACTCTAATTTGATTCCATAGAAAGCCATATCCGCAACTTTGGTCACCGGTAAACCATTATAAGTTTCCGGAATAACAATATGCGTTTCTGTGCTAGTGCCAATACCGGTCACGGTATATCCATTTTTTTCCAGATTCAGTTCATATGCCAATCCCAGCGTCTCTGTTTCTTTAGGTAAAGCTAATCCACATGTTGTGCATATGCCGTTATTATCATAGCTATGACCCGCTGCATTTCCCTCAGTGATTCCACACGTGGAACAGGTCTTGGCTACTGTACAGGTTGCGTCTTTCCAATTATGGCCGGATACAGTTCCTTCTGTCTGTCCACATGTTTGGCATGTCTTTGGTGATGTGCAGTTTGCCGGCTTCCAGTCATGATAATGTGGGGCTTCGGTCGCTTCTTCTGTCGGAGTTTCCGTCGGTTCTTCCGTTGATTCCTCTGTCGGGGCTTCCGTCGGCTTCTCCGTCGGCTCTTCCGTTGATTCCTCTGTCGGAGCTTCCGTCAGTTCCTCCGTTGGTGCTTCGGTTGGTTCTTCCGTCGGGACTTCCGTCGATTCCTCCATAGAAATCTCGATGGATTCCTCTGTCAGTTCTTCCTCAATGTTTTCTGTACCGTCTTCTATCGTTTCTTCTGCCTCAGCCGTTTCTTCATCAGACACTGAAGTCTGATTTTCTGTTTCAATTGGCTCTGTTTCCTCTGCATTTCCCATTTGGACAGACGAAGATTCCTCATCCTCCGTTGATTCAGGTAACGATGCATCTTCACCTGTCTCGTGCTCATATGCCCCGGTTGTCTTCCCCGGATTATCCACATCAGCAGTATGATTACATGAAACCATTGATAACATAACCGCAACAATAAGAATAATTACCAGGCACTTCTTCATCTTGTTCATTCTTACGTCCCCTCAGACTTTATTTGTTTTGCGTCTGTAAACAAACACCACTATGCCAACACCAATCACCGCTGCTGCTCCCAACAGAACGATCCAGAACATATTTCCTCCATTCGACGCTCCTGCCGTGACACTCTCATACACAACAACAAAATCAGAAAAATGCCCTACTTCCCATACAAGTTTTCCGTCCTCATATCGGGTATTTAATTTCTCCGTGCTTCCATCTTCCGCCACATATACCACAGTAAAGCCATCTGCTTCATGTCCTTCCGGAATCGTGAAAGGAATCGACATGGTTGCCACTCCTCCCTTGAAATCGGAGATTCGTGTATTTGACGTCTCACATTGCCAATATGCTTCCACCACTGCATAGGAATCCAGTTCTTTGATTGCTTCTTGCTGTTCGCTGCTCAACTGTACATTCTCACCCAGATTCAGCACAAGACAAATGTCCTCTCCGTTTGCTTGTTCAGAGAGTGCGTTTAGAACTTTGTTGTTAAATTCAACCGTTCCCTCGGAAAACTCAATCACTAAAGACTTACTCTGATCTTCCTTTGCCGCCTCCGCGATCGCACCGATTACTTCTACTGATAACTGAAGCTTTTCAATCGTTGCATCTGTATCACGCAAATTAATCTCAACCTTGTCTGTCTGCTTCAACTGTTCAAGAACATCTTCCTCGAATGCTTCCACTTTCGCAACATTATCCTTCACAGTCACATTTATCTGAAGCTTATTCCCACTCTCACCCTCCGCTTCGGTAGTCAGTTCAGGAGATTCAGTTGCTGACTCGGTATTATCTTCGATACTGGATTCGGTATTTGCCGCCGTACTCTCCTCGGTAGGAGCTTCCGTGCTTGCTTCTGTACTGGGCTCAGTACTTTCCTCCGTGGAAGCTTCTGTGCTCGGCTCAGTGCTCTCCTCCGTAGGCACTTCTATGCTCGGTTCGGTACGTTCCTCCGTGGGTGCTTCTG
>JAFQDI010000044.1 GCA_017416055.1 Lachnospiraceae bacterium | reverse complement strand
CCTCCACGTACCACGCTTCTGCCAGAGAAGTGATCGAACCGTCGTTATCCGACAGGGCAAACCAGGTCGGGGATACGACCGTAACGCCCTCCACCGGTGCAATATACTCTGTGAAGGTCCGGTTCGCCTCCAGGGTCGATGGCTGATGCCACACCAGTCGGACAGGCCCGTCCAGCTTCGCACCGGCTCCCGTGTAGTCCGGGTGGCGGAATCCGGAAACAATGTCGTCCGTCACCGTCTCCCCCAGTGCTGACGCGGGAAGATACCCCACAAAGCCGTCGTCAGTGCGAACCTTTCGCCAGTCATCCAGCTCACCGAGAATACATACCGAATCCTCCGGCTGAATCTCCGTCAAAATCGGGGACTTCCGCCCCGCCTGAACACGGACCTGTGCATCCTTCTTCACCGTCGCCCGCTCCTCGGCTCTGCTGCCCGGCAATATCAGGACTCGCTGCGGTTTATCATAAAAGCAGACATCAACATCCACCAGTCTCTCCACGAGATCTGCCACCACATACAGCACTTCGCCCTCCTTAACACAGACCGGCCAGGGAGTTTCTGTCACCACGCCTTCGATCGTCCAGCTCTGCTGTCCGGGCGCGATCTCCACGGTTCCACCCGGCAACGTATAGAAGAGTTCGTTTTCTCTGCTCAGATAAAACCGGTCATCGACCTGACCGATCAGAAGCTCCGCAGGCAAATACACTCTTCCTTCACGGTACAGCGCATGATACGGAGTCCGGGTGTCCTCCACAAACACTGCCGCACCCTTCTCCGTCCGATACAATTCATCGTAATCGGCCCACTCGTCTCCGTAGGAAAAATAACTATAAAGTAACCATCCCACGATAACGATCAAAAGTGCCGCTGTCAGCACAATCCCTATCCTCACATATCTCTTGCCATCCATCCTGTGTATCCTCCGGACTACTCAATTCGCAGTTCAGCTTCCGTCTCGCTCCGCCGTTCATTGCTTACCCGTATAGTATAACATAACTTTGCCACAGATGAACAGATATTTTTCCGAATGCCGCATAAAATCTTTCTTTGATTTCGGCACGAAAAGTATATGAAAGTTCTATTTGCGGTTCACGCGGTCAAATCGCACCTCCTTAAGCCGTCCGGACTCATCCACGATGAAATCTCCCATGTAATTCCCTTCCTCGCGCACAGCGCAGATCCGGGCAATCTTCGACACCGGCATACGGACTCCGTTCAGACTGACACGGACACCCTGCCGGTAGTACGCGGTCAGTTGTGCCTTCAGTTCCTGATAAGCCGGTGATTCCTGCTCATCCTGCCAATCCTCCCGCTCCCATTCCTGACGGGAAGAACGGCCGCCTCCGCGTCCTCCTTTGCCATATCCGCCTCTGTTCTCCTGATTTCGCATCCGAAACCTCCTCCGATCTAAGCTGCAGGCTTTCGGTAAATTACTGTAATAAATTGTACCTTCCTCCGTCTTTGAAAACCTGCTCATTATACTCATCGGAAAAACAGGTCGGTTTTTCACGCATTTTGCAAAAGTTTAATATTTTTGTAAAAATAATTTTCTTTACATCTGCGTCCGATTTGGGTATACTATAGTAACAGTAGATTGGCGAATCAGACATTTATTTCAGTTAAGGATGTGATTGACTTGAAAATAGAAAAAATTAACGAGAATCAGATTCGCTGTACTCTAACCAGTGCAGACTTATCTGATCGCCATATTGATTTAAACGAACTGGCTTATGGATCAGGCAAGGCTCGTCAGCTCTTCCACGAGATGATCGAGAAGGCCTACCATGATTTGGGCTTTGATGTGGAGGATTCCCCTCTTGTCGTCGAAGCGATTCCGCTGCCGATGAACAGCATCATGCTGATTATTTCCAAAATAGAAGAACCCGAGGAACTGGACGGCCGTTACTCACGATTCGCCCCCTGCGTTGAGGAGGATGTCGTGGGAGACCTGATGGCACTTCCGGTGCAGGTACTGGAAGGTGCCGTGGACGAGATTCGCAAGCAGTTCGCACAGCACATTCCTCTGGCAAAGCGGGCCGCGGCCCACGATTCCGAGGACGAGTCGGATGCACCCGCCGCTGACGCACTTCGCCTCTATTCCTTCACCTCCCTGCGCGAGCTGGCCAGAGCTGCCACTCTGCTGGAGTTCCCGGAGGATACCTGTCACAGTTCACTTTACCGTCTGGACAGCGGACGTTACGATCTGGTGATCGCGCCGATCGGCTCGCCCTCCGCGTCCTACAGCCGTATCTGTAACGTGCTCGCGGAGTTCGGAACGAAGCTTCACGGAGGATTGTCAGCTGCTGCATACCACGAAGAGCATTACGAAAAGATACTTGAGCAAAATGCGTTGTCTGTGATCGCCAAACTATACTGATAATGAGGGGCTGCCGATATGGCAGCCCCTTAATCCTTACTTCTTCAATTCATCCAACACATCTGCCAGTCCGGCAAACTCCTCCAAGGTCAGCGCCTCACCGCGCACACTCGCCGAAAGGCCGGCCTTCTCAATCGCTGCCGCCACTTCTTCTTTCGTAAAGTGGAGCGTCTGCGCATTGCTCAGCCCGTTTTGCAGCGTCTTTCTGCGCTGATTGAACGACGCGCGGATCAGCTCAAACAGCAATTTCTCATTCTTCACCCGAACCGGCGGATTCTTGTGCGTGGTCAGACGGATCACCGCCGAGCTCACATCGGGACGGGGCATAAAACAGTTCTGGGGCACATTGGCCGCAATGTACGGTTCTGCATAAAACTGCACCGCCAGCGACAGTGCGCCGTAATCCTTGCTTCCGGGACCGGCCTGCATGCGCACCGCCACTTCCTTCTGCACCATCACCGTGATACTCTCCACCGGCACGTGCTGCTCAAACAGCCCCATGATAATCGGTGTGGTAATGTAATAGGGAAGATTCGCCACCACCTTGATCGGGCGGCCCCCGTTCTCCTCCTCCGCTAATTTCTTCAAGTCTACCTTCAGCACATCCTCGTTGATCACGGTCACATTGTCATACTCCGACAGCGTGTCCTGAAGGATCGGAATCAGATTCCGGTCGATCTCCACCGCGATGACCTTTCGCGCGCTCTCGCAGAGATACTGCGTCAGCGTTCCGATACCGGGGCCGATCTCCAGCACCAAATCATCCTTCGTCACGCCGGCTGCGTCAACGATCTTATTGAGCACATGAGTGTCGATCAGAAAGTTCTGACCAAATTTTTTCTGAAAATTGAAACCGTATTTTTGAAGTACGGCAATGGTTTCTTTGGGGTTTCCTAAATATGCCATGAGACTCCTTTCAACAGCCTTCTTGGCTGTCGTTGCTTGTCGTATTTTCTTCTGATATTTTTTGCTGATCTGCCATTCTTTGATTAAACCAATCCTGCATATTTTCTTTCCAGTCTCCACCTGCGGACAACGCCTCTTGAAAAGATCTAAAGTCGGGATGATCACTCTCCTTTAAAAACGTCCGTCGAAGTCTGATCTGTTCTGTGAGGGATACGATAACGTCCAGGAGCAGCGCCAACGCCCCCAAATAAAGACACGGCCTTATAAATATCCCTGCAATCAACAAAATCACTCCCATTCTCCTTCCCTATACGTTTCACCTTCACCAGCTTCCGATCATAGGTCAGTAGTCCGTTGACTTCCTCCTCTATATCGGACACCTGCGTATACACCGCCGCCGAAAGTCCCTTCTCTACCAGCGGGAACACTTCCGCGTCCAAAAGCTTCCGGTATCCTGCATCCAGCGAATCCTGATCGGTGTAATTCCGATAGCCGAACACGCCCTCGGAGAAGGAATGCCCCGGCACGCACCACGCGTACCCTCCGTACTCGGAGATGACAAAGGCGCGCCCGTACGGGTCTCGCTCCACCTTCTGCTTGCGGAAATAATTGTGAACACTGTAGATATCTCCGCCCTTTTGGTCATACCAGCCGCTAGCCTGATCAATGGGGCGGGTTTTATCCAGCGCTCTCACCAACTCGGTGCCTTCATTCGCATCGAACTGACCCCATGCCTCATTAAACACCACCCACGATCCGATACAAGGACAATTGTAGAGTTGACGAATCGTCGCCTCGCATTCGCGGCGCCACTCTTCGCGGCCCTCTGCATCCTGTCTGGAGAAGAGACGGTAGTGATTATCTTTGATTCGCAGCTTCGGCAACACCGTCGGCAAATAGGTGATCGCCCACATGTGATAATCGCTGCCTCCGTTTAACATGTCCTGCCACACGATCATTCCCAGCCGATCGCAATGATAATACCACCGCATTGGTTCCAGCTTACAGTGCTTTCTCAGCAAATTGAAACCGAGGGATTTCATCGTCTCAATATCGTAGATCAGCGCTTCGTCGCTGGGTGCAGTCATCAGGCCATCCGGCCAGTAGCCCTGATCCAGAACGCCGTTCATGAAATAAGGCTTGTGGTTCAGGCAGAGTCTGGGAATCCCCTGCTCGTCGTCCTCCTTTGTGAAGCATCTCATAGCGAAATAACTCTCCACTTTATCCTCTCCAACCGTCACGGTCAGGTCGTAAAGGAACGGATTTTCCGGGCTCCAGCTGATCTTATCCCGCACCGGGATCACAAAGGTGTCCTCATCAAATTCGCCCCGAAAAATCACCTGATTCTTCGCCTTAGCCTCAACACGAATCGGACAAGCCGCTTTCGAGCCACTCTTCCTCATTTCCACGGAGATTTCCACCGCGTCTTCGTCGTAGCGAGGAGTTATCCACAGATTGCGGATGTAGTTGTGGGGAACCTTCTCCAGCCACACCGTCTGCCAGATGCCGCTCTGTGCCGTGTAGAAAATACCGCCGCTCTTTAATCGCTGCTTGCCACGGCTGTGGTAAGACGTGTCACTTACATCACGGACCTTCACCGTCAGCAAATTCTCACCCGGAGTCACAAACTCGGTAATATCCAGATCAAAGCTCAAATAGCCGCCCAGATGACTGCCTGCGCTCTTCTTATTAATATATACTTCGCAACGCTGATCCACCGCGCCGAAATGCAGGATGACCCGCTCGTCATCGCACGCATCCGGCCAAAACGCTCTCTCATACCAAAGTGCCTCGTCAGGTTTCAGCTGACGATTCACACCGGACAGTGCGCTCTCCGGCGAGAACGGCACCAAAATCGTCCCGTCCCACTCCGCAGGCTTCTCGTCCTCCGCCTTCGCAAACGCATACGACCAGTATCCGTTGAGATTGGTGTAATCCTCGCGCCTAAGCTGCGGTCTCGGATACTCCACAAGCACCTTTTCCGGATCCAGATTCTCGCCCCAGATCGTGTAAAGCTGATGTGTCTTCTTACTTTCCTTTTTAATATTCGCCGATTTCAACATGTTTTTAATATCCATTGCACGCTCCTTATTTCATCACTTTCCGTTTTCTCTCCGGCAGCTGTACCAACAGAATGCCGACAAACACTACTGCGCAGCCCAGAAGCTCCCGGCCGCTCATCTTCTGATTCAACAGCAGCCATCCTCCCAGCACCGCGAACACCGACTCCATGCTCATGATCAAAGATGCTACGGTCGGCTCCGTGTATTTCTGGCCGATGATCTGCAGCGTATAACCCACACCGCTACTCATAATTCCGGCATACAGGATCGGCCCCGCAGCCGCCCGGATGTTCTCCCAGGTCGGTTCTTCCGCAATGAACATCGCGATCCCACAAAGCACCGCACAGGTGAAAAACTGGATGCAGGACATCGCCACTCCATCCGCCTTCGGGGAAAAATGGTCGATCACCAAAATATGCCCGGTGAATGCCACCGCACAGAAAAACACGTTCACGTCCCCCGGATTTACCGTGAACGACTCGTTCATACAGAGAAGATACATGCCAACTGCCGCTAATGCAACACTGACCCACACGCGCACCTTGATCGTTTTCTTCCAAACGACACCCACGAGGGGCACCATTACAATATATAAGGTAGTAATAAATCCGGCCTTGCCCACCGTCGTATAAACAATTCCAATCTGCTGCAGTGAACTGGCCACCGCAAGGATCATTCCACAGCAGACACCGCCGATCACCGTAGCTCGCCGATCAATTCCCGCAGCGCAGTTCATTTCCGCCGTTTCCCTATCTGCCAACGCACCGGTCGCTCCCGCCCCGACGAGCATTTTTCTTTTCGCCCTCGCCTGATTCCAGGCAATCAGTGGCAGCAAAGCCACTCCTCCCAAGATTGAACGGGTACAATTCATGGTAAACGGTCCGATATGTTCCATGCCGGCACTCTGCGCAGTGAATGCCATTCCCCAGATAAACGCGGTGAGGAGCAGGATTCCGCTGCCCAAAAGCGATCGGTTAGATGTCTTCTTCTCTTCTGCCATGATTCCCTCCTGTTTTCCGTCGGTCTCGCACGCCACACCGACAAATCTCCCCTCTCACTACTTCCTAAAGTATAACAAACCCTCCCGCAAAGGGCAATCATTTTTCTACAAACCAATTTCATTCTTCTTTCAGAATGTTTTCCCTTGCGTTCTTCCGCACAGAATGATATAATCCTTCAATAAAAGGTGTCTTGACACCCATATCCAGTTTTATTTTGAAAAGGAGGCCTGACTATGGCAACAAGAAATCTGACCCTGATGACTGACCTTTATCAGTTGACCATGATGCAGGGTTATTTCAGAGAAAACAAAAACAATACCGTCATCTTCGATATGTTTTTCCGCACCAATCCCTGCAACGGCGGCTATGCTGTCTGCGCAGGTTTGGAGCAGGTGATTGATTACATTAATGACCTGCATTTTGATTCCGACGCGATTGATTATTTGAGAAGCACCGGCCTATTTGGCGAGGATTTTCTTGAATATCTTCGCAATTTCAAATTTACCGGCGATATCTACGCGATCCCCGAAGGCACTGTTGTTTTCCCTCATGAGCCTCTGTTGAAAGTCGTAGCTCCTGCCATTGAAGCTCAGCTCGTGGAGACAACGATCCTGAACATCATCAACCACCAGTGTCTGATCGCCACCAAGGCAGCCCGCGTTGTGCACGCAGCACAGGGCGGCGGCATTATGGAGTTCGGTCTGCGCCGTGCGCAGGGTCCCGATGCCGGTATCTACGGTGCACGCGCCGCGATGATCGCAGGATGTGTCAGCACCTCAAATGTGCTGGCCGGCCAGTTGTTCAACGTTCCGATCACCGGAACCCACGCTCACGCCTGGATCATGAATTTTCCGGACGAACTAACCGCATTCCGCACTTACGCAAAAATTTATCCCAACAAATGCATCTTGCTGGTTGACACCTACGACACCCTAAAGTCCGGAGTCCCCAATGCGATCAAAGTCTTCAAGGAGATGCGCGAGGCCGGTATTCCACTGACGTTCTACGGTATCCGCCTGGACAGCGGCGACCTGGCTTATCTCTCCAAGGAGGCAAAGAAAATGCTGGATGCAGAGGGCTTCACCGACGCGATCATCTCCGCTTCCAGCGATCTGGATGAGTATTTGATTGATAGTTTGAAGAATCAGGGCGCGACCATCAACTCCTGGGGTGTCGGCACCAACATGATCACCTCCAGCAACTGGTCAGCATTCGGCGGTGTTTACAAACTGGCAGCTGTACAGAATGAGGATGGCTCCTGGACACCCAAGATCAAACTCTCTGAGAACGTCGCTAAGGTGACGAACCCCGGAAACAAAACCGTTTTCCGTATTTATTCTAAGGTTCACAAGAAAATCATCGCAGATGTGATTTCTCTTGCAGATGAAGTGATTGATCCCGAGGAGCCTCTGCTTCTCTTTGATCCGGTGAGCACCTGGAAGAAAACCCGTCTGAAAGGCGGATCCTATGTTGTTCGTGAGCTGTTGGTTCCTGTCTTCAAAAACGGACAGTGTATCTACAAAACGCCCGGCGTGATGGAAATCCGTGATCTTTGCCTAAAGGAGCAGAACACGCTTTGGGACGAAACCCGCCGTTTGGTAAACCCTCACCACGTCTACATCGACCTTTCCCAAAAGCTTTGGGATATGAAGCACGAGCTCATCGATCGCATCAGCGAGGAAAAAGCCCGGAACAATGATTATTTAAAGGAGAATTAAATGATTCGCACTATACTTGTTGTTTTTTATCTTGCACTTGTTTTGATTCTTTTACTTCCGCTACTCTTCATCCTATGGCTGATCGGTAAGAAGAATCCTTCCGCTAAAAACAAAACCATCGCGTGGATTGTGAAATATCTACTGGCCCGCCCCATCCTGTGGCTGGCCGGTGCTCATGTCACCGTTTACGGTCAGGAAAATATTCCATCCGACCATCCCGCGGTCTTTATGGGAAACCACCGGGGCTT
>JAFQDI010000043.1 GCA_017416055.1 Lachnospiraceae bacterium | reverse complement strand
TTCTTCCCACCTTCTTCGGCTTCACCACGGTCGTAGAGGACTTCTGTTCTTTGTAGAGTTCCTTGCGTCTCTCCTCGGAAAGCAGGGTATTCCACTCAGGCAGTTCATAGAGCCAGTCTGCTCTCGCGCCGACCATGTTGTAGTACAGTTTTTCCTTGTCGTAACCCAGATTCACCACAGTATCTTCATCCATGGTCTCGATGGGGTTCGCCTCAACCAAACTGTCGTTGATGCCGTCCAGAAAGCCTACCATCATGCTCAGTTCTACGCCAAACTTCTCAGCCAGTTCCTTCACAGTTCCGGTCACTACCGTGTCAGGATCCGCAAGGATCTGCTTATAGATTTCCATCTCCTGATTGAAATAGTTCCCCCAGAATGCCTGAGCCTGCTGCTCATCCATCTGATTGTTATACGCGAATTCACGCCACTTTTCCAATAAACTCATCTTTCGGTCTTCCTTTGCTTCGTTATTTTAATCTCGCGAATAGTTTACCATGAATTCATAAAAATGCAAGGTAAACTTACTCAAGATTCAGTTTTTTCTTCATGATCAGGATACTTCCGTAGGAATATCCCACCAATTCAATCAATAAAAGCAGACCGGCGAATATATAATACGCCACGTCGAAGTTTATCTGTATATCAAACAGATTGTATGAAATATTGACAAAGCCATCCCTGAGCGTAGAAGAAATCGTTCCGGAAATCGTATTCAACCCGAAATAAACCAAAATCGCAGATATGACACGATGCCGGTTCACCATCTGTCCAACGCAAATTGAAAAATAAACCATCAACAGTGCAGCGAGCATGCCACCCAGATACAGAACCGCCTGTGCAATCATCTCTCCGGTCGGCATCAGGTCAATGACGATATCCTCAATGTATCCCACATCCCCTGAAAGGTTCGTGTCCTCAAAGGTTCCGATGCTCAAAATCACTATACTGACAATCTGCACAACAACACAGCTCAGATAAATCAGCACAGCAGAAATCACTTTACTGAAGAAAAGCTGCTCAGCAGATACCGGAAGTGTAAAGGTCAGATATCCCTCGCTTCCAAAAAGGTGTTTATAAAAGCGCTGAACGATCAACACAATGCAGATTACATTCACCGCAACCAATGCGATCCAAAAGGCAAAGGTCAAAAACACACTGGCGATGTCGCTAAGAACGGATACAGTTTTGTTTTCCGACATCCAATCAAGATAATTGATCCTCGTCATTACCGCCGTTGTAATCAGCATCGCATACATCAGTAAATACACTTTCAGGTTGGCTTTCAAATCATATTTCAAGAGTTTCTTTAACATTTGAACACCTCCCTGAACATCTGATCCACGGAGCATCCGTATTCCTCACGGATCGCCTCCACGGTGGACACCATCTGGATTTCTCCCTCCTTGATCATCACGACCTCATTCAGCACAGGTTCGATATCATAAATCAGATGGGTGGACAAAAGAACACTGGATTCTTCGCTGCGGTTCGTCAAAATTGTCTCCAGAATATAGTCTCGCGTAGCCGGATCAACGCCGGCGATCGGTTCATCAAGGACGTAAAGCTCGGCATCGCGGCTCATCACCAGCACCAGCTGAACTTTTTCCTTCGTGCCCTTACTCATCGTTTTCAACCGGGCTTTTCGAGAGATCCCCAATCTGGCTAACATGTTTTCCGCACGCTCCCTGCGAAAATCCGCGTAGAAATCTTCAAAATAGTCCAAAAGTTCGCTGACCTTCTGATTCATATTCAGATAGGTCAACTCGGGCAGATAAGAAACCACTGCTTTGGAACGGGGACCAACATGATAACCTGCCACATAAAGCTCACCTTTCTGAGGCGTTAAGAGTCCCGTGATCAGCTTGATCAGTGTGGTTTTTCCACTCCCATTCGGTCCCAAAAGCCCGATTATCTTTCCCCTGCCAAGGACAAGATTGATATTCTTCAGTCCTATTCTTCCGGCAGGATCATAACACTTTGTCAGGTTGTGACACTCCACAATCGGTGTGTTCATCCTCATCCCTCCTTTTCATGGGTAATGTTTATTTCACTTCATTATCTCACGCATTTTCCGGTCTCGCGTCAACACAGGCCACCAATCACGTAATAACAGCATCCGTTCTGTTTCGCGAAACAGATGAATCCCTGCTTTTCCAATATATGACAGCTGACCGCATCTTCACTTCCGACGATCGTCGCCAAAAGACTAAGTCCCAGCACCTTCACCGCATAGTCCTTCACCAGTCCGACTGCCTTTGTTCCGTAGCCCTTTCCGCGCTCGTTCCTATCCGTGATCTCCACGGAAAAACAGCCCTTCTTCATATTCAGATCGATCTGTGTCATCTGAACATATCCGATCACTTTCTCACCCAGTGAAACTGTCAGATATCTGCGGCTATCATCCATTCCGGGCAGATCATAGGGTGTGAGCCGAAGCAACTCTTCTTTTTTTGTCTCTGTACTCATTATATACTCCATCGAATAAATTGTCTATAAATGTAGAATAACTTAAAACATTGTTAACATCTTTTATCAAAGGGAAAGCCGTTTCAGCCGTCTTTCCATCAACTCATCGGATCTGCGACGATACTCTCGGTTATCCTCCCCGGTCAGTTCCGGGTCTTCCTTGAGAATCCGATCCACCGCTGCCGCCGCCTGCGATAACACATCCGCATCATTAAACACATCACCGATTGCGAACTCCAAAAGGCCACTTTGGCGAAGACCGAACATATCTCCCGGACCGCGGAGCCGCAAATCTTCGGACGCAATGAAGAATCCGTCGTTGGACTGTGCCATGATATCGAGACGTTTATTTTTCGTGTCCTGCTCATTTCCGTTGATGAAAATACAGTAGGACTGTGCACTCCCTCGCCCCACACGCCCACGAAGCTGATGAAGCTGCGCCAATCCGAACCGTTCCGCATTCTCCACCATCATCACCGTGGCATTGGGGACATTTACACCGACCTCAACCACTGTCGTGGAAACCAAAATATGGATCTCTCCTGCGGCAAACCGCTCCATAATTCGGTTCTTTTCGTCCGGCTTCATCCGGCCATGAAGACTCTCGATCACGATTTCTCCCGGGAATTCCTGTCTTAATTTCTGTGCGTAATCCGTCACATTCTCCGCGTCCACCATCTCACTCTCCTCCACCATCGGACAGATGATGTAGACCTGATGTCCCAAACGGATCTCTTTTTCCATAAATTTATACGCCTTCGGCCGATAACTCTCTCCGACGACACAGTTTTTGATCGGCAAGCGGTTTTTCGGCATCTGATGAATCACTGAAATATCCAGATCGCCGTAAAGAATAATCGCCATCGTTCGCGGAATCGGAGTCGCACTCATAACTAACACATGAGGAACTCCCGCTTTCGAGGCTAGCAAGTCTCTCTGCTTCACACCAAACCGATGCTGTTCATCGGTGATCACCAGCGAGAGTGCTGCAAACTCAACCTTATCCTGAATCAGCGCGTGTGTTCCCACCGCGATGGATGCCTCGTGCTCCTTTAATCTTCGGTATGCCTCGCGCTTTTCTTTTGCTGTCATGGATCCGGTCAAAAGAACCACCTCATCGGCCAGCCCGATCGGGGCAAGCATCTCGGTTAACGACTGGTAATGCTGTCTCGCCAATACTTCGGTAGGTGCCATCAGTGCGCTCTGATAACCATTTTCCGTCGCCACCACCATCGCAAGCACAGCTAAAACAGTCTTTCCTGAACCCACATCTCCCTGTACCAGACGGTTCATCACACCGTCCCCCTGCAGATCGGAAAGGATCTCTTTCCAGACTTTTTTCTGATCCTCCGTCAGTTCATAGGGCAGACCATCCATCAACGCCTGTGCTTTCGCGCAAGTTCTGAATGGATATCCGTTTTTTAGCTCCTCCTGCTTTTCCTTCAGCAGGCGAATCCCGGTGATAAAATAGAAAAACTCCTCGAACACCAGTCTTCTCCGTGCAAACAAAAGGTCTTCTTCCGTCTTCGGAAAATGGATCGCCTCCAGCGCAAAATTCAACTCCGCCAATTCATGCTCCCGTCGAACCGCTGCCGGAAGGCAATCTTTCCTTGACGGCAGATGGTCCAGTGCCTGCCGCACTGACTGAAGCACCATCTTGTTTGTGAGTCCGGAGGTCAATCCATAGATCGGCTGCATCCTTCCGGAAATCTCATCATAAGCGGCTAACGTGTAAATCACCGGCTGCTCAAGACACCTCTCATATTTTCCACACTGAACTCGGCCACGAAGCACCAAACGCATCCCCCGTTTGATGGTGTTGCGCAGAAAAGGCATATTGAACCAGGTGACGCGAATAATCCCACTGTCATCCCGAAGTGTGGTGGTGACCACCTGCAGATTCTTCATCTGCTTCACTTCCGGTGCTTTCAAAATCACACCTTCCACCGCATAAATGCCGCTCTGTTCAATCGTTCCCACCGGTACCGGAGCGTCAAACCGTTCGTAATCCCGCGGATAATAGCGCACTAAGTCCTCCAACGTGTTTACGTCGATTCGCT
>JAFQDI010000042.1 GCA_017416055.1 Lachnospiraceae bacterium | reverse complement strand
TCCTCGAAATCAATTTCCATCGCATCGGGATTTCTGGGTGCAAAGGCATCACCCTTGATCTCCTTGAACAGATTCGGAGGGGTGCCTTTGATGGAATAAAGTTCATGTCCGCGGATACCTAGCTGGGGCAGGGAACGGAGGAGAGCCTTGGTGTAGGGATGCGCCGGCTCATGGAAGATTTCATGGACCGTACCGCATTCAACGATCTGTCCCGCATACATCACCGCTACCTTCTCCGCCACATTAGCTACTACGCCCAAATCGTGGGTAATGTAGATAACCGACATATTCAGTTCTCTCTGCAGATCACGGATCAACTGAATGATCTGCGCCTGCACCGTCACATCCAGTGCCGTCGTTGGCTCGTCACAAATCAACACCTCCGGCCTACAGGCAATCGCGCAGGCGATGACCACGCGCTGACGCATACCGCCGGAAAACTCGTGTGGATACTGTCCGTAACGGACCTCAGGATTCCGGATGCCGACTTTTTTCAAGATTTCAATTGCCTCTTTTTTTGCCTCCGCATGGGACGTGCCAAAATGCCACGTGATAACCTCGGCAATCTGTTCACCGATGGTGCGAACCGGGTTTAAGCTGGTCATCGGGTCCTGAAACACCATCGCTATCCGCTTGCCACGGACCTTCAGCCACTCTTTTTCAGTCTTATAGTCCAGCATATTCTCGCCGTTATACAAAATCTCGCCACCGGTCACTCTCCCGTTTTTGTCCAGCATACCGATAAACGATTTGGTGAACACGGACTTTCCGGAGCCGGATTCTCCCACGATCGCCAGCGTCTCACCGGAATACAGTTTGATCGAGGCACCGCGAACCGCAGTTAATGTCTTTCCGCGCAGATCAAATTTGATCTCCACGTCTTTCGCCCACAAAATCGGAGCCGCATTGTTTCTCTCCATTTTCGCTCCTCCTTACACGTGGTTGCGGGGATCTGACGCATCCGCGAATTTATTGCCGATAATATAGAATGCAATGGTAATGATACAGAGGATCGCTGCCGGCAGCAACATCTGATAAGGATGTGACGTGAAGGAAGCTCTTCCCTGATTGACAATATTTCCCAGCGTGATTGCATCGACCGGCATACCAACACCGACAAACCCTAAGAACACCTCGCTGCCGATGGAGTAGGGGATGCACAGCGCAGCCTCCATGATGATCAGGCTGATAATGTGCGGAATAATATTTTTGGTCACGATCCGCCACATGGACGTGCCGAGACACTTAGATGCAATGTTGTACTCGCTGTCACGGATCGACAGAATACGGTTTCTGAAGAACCGTGCCTCCACGATCCAACCTCGGGATGCCATGGAGATAAACAACGTCAAAAAGCTGGTATTCATGATATAAGCCAACAAAACCAGATAAACGGTGGATGGAATGTTGGTCATCACATTGTAAATTTCGATCATCACGGGATCCATCTTTCGATTATATCCCCAAAGCGCACCGACGATCATACCGATGCCGACGTCGGACAACGCAATACAAAATCCCAGCAAGAACGAATTCCGCGCACCATACCATGCTCTCGCCCAGATATCGCGACCCAATTGATCAGTTCCGAACCAATGATCTGCGGACGGTCTCTGATTCCAATCCAAAAACATCAGCGAGCGTTTTGTCGGATCTACATCTGAGAAAATCGGATACAAAAAGCTCATCAACAAAATCGCTACAATGAACGCCACCAACGCGCAGACCGCTTTGCTCTTGAAAAAAGTGCGGAAGGTGGATTTCCAGTAGGAATAGTTGGAATAACCGGTGTCCTCACTGGCCAGGTTGTCAAACACCGCTGCACGAAACTTCATCGGATCAAGGTTGATTTTCTTTTCATTTTCTTTACTCATCCCTTAACCCTCCTTCTGCGTCAGTTTGATTCTGGGGTCAACAAAAGCGATCAGCAAATCACCCAGGAACACACCGACCACAGACAAGACCGCATACATCAGCACGAGAACCTGCACCAGATTGTTGTCCTGATTCTTGATCGCATTGGTCAGCATACCGCCGGTTCCCGGGATGGAATACAACGTCTCAATTACCAGTGAGCCGGAAATAATCAACAAAAGATCGCTGGGCAAATAGATGACCAACGGAATGATCGCGTTGCGGAAAATATGCCTTCTCTGAACTGCTGTCTTGGACAGACCCTTGACCTGAGCAAACTTAACGTAGTCCTGATTCTGCTCGTCCACCATGAAACGGCGAAGCCACAGCGCATACCAGGCAACACTTCCCAGGGAAAGTGCGATTGCCGGAAGGATCCAGGACAACGGACGGTTGTCATAGTACAGCATCGGCAGATTAAACCATTCAGAAAAGTAGACCTGGATCACGAAAAGGTACAGAATACTGGGAACCGCACGGATCACCAGAATGAACGTGTTTCCCAGATGATCTCCCAGATGATTCTGGCTCTTCACCATCACAAGACCCAAAGAAAGTCCAAACACGATTCCTAAGATCATGCTGACAAAACCAAACGCCGCAGTCACCGGGATTTTCTCCATCAGTAGCGTGCTGATAGGCACCTTCGGATATACCGTCAGGCTTCGGCCCAGATCACCTTTGAACAGATTTCCGATGAAACGGCCCAACTGCACGAAGGGATGATCTAAAAGTCCCAGATTGCGCAGATAAGACATACGCGTAGCCTCATCTGCCTCCTTGATCATCTCATCGGAAAAATATCCTTCCAGAGGCATAAATCGAAGCAGCATAAACACCGCTACAAACACAATTGTCACTGTCATCAACGAGCGTAACGCTCTTTTCCCT
>JAFQDI010000041.1 GCA_017416055.1 Lachnospiraceae bacterium | reverse complement strand
GGATTCACCATCGGTGCGGATACTGAGGTGAAAGTCGGCCTTACCTCCGAGGCAGTTAGTCCCGTTAAGTACGAGAATATCTTTATTAAAGCAGGTAATTAATATGAAACAAGAATTAGTTCTCAATCCGGTTAAGATGACTGTAGAAATCATGGAAGAACTGGAAAGGAGGGGGCTGATCGAGAGACTGGCCCCCTCTCGCGAAAAGCATAGAATTCCTGTAAACAAAAATGAAGGGCGTGGCGAAAAAATATATGCCTCAAAGGTAGAATCCGGGGGACATATGCTAGCAGCCGTCGCAATTGACAATGACACCTTTTCATCGTTTGCGACCCATCAAGAAAATGAAGAGTTTATTTTATTGGGCGGAATCAATGAAAGACCAATGTATCTGTTGGTATGCCTGCTCAGCCGAGAAGATCTTCTTTCAAAAATGAAGGATGGAACTCTTAAAGGAGAAGACTTTGTTCTGTTAGATTGTGTATTTAATGATCCGGAGGTCAGCTTCTTTGTGATGAAGGAAGGTGTTCCGCACGGCGAAAGCGCATACGGAGTTGGTCGTCCTACCACATTTTATGTGACTGAATGTGAAGGACTGCGTCTGGATAAAATCGATTTATATCAAGACTTTGAACTTGTTATCAGAGAAACGAATTAATCTCCGAAGAGTGTTATTTTTGGAGTTTAAAAGAAAGGCGGATCAGATAAATGACAAGTAGAGAAAGAGTGATCGAAGCAATCAATCATTTGCAGCCGGACAGAGTGCCCATTGATATCGGCGCAACAGGACAGACCGGTATGAGCGCGAGTGTGATTTACAAATTGCGGGAAGCACTGAAAATGGAGCAGAAACCGATAAAAATCACAGAAATATATCAGATCCTCGGAGAGGTAGATAAAGAACTTCGTGACTATATCGGGTGTGACGTGATCGGACTGAATGGTACGCACGACATGTTTGGAAACAAAATGGTTGGTTCTCAGCCATTTCGCATGATGGATGGAACACCGTGTACGGTGAGCGAGACGTTTCGTTATGAGATGAAAAACGGTGAATGCTTTGCCTATGCGCAGGGAGACACATCGCTGCCGCCCAGCGCAAAAATGCCGGCAGGGGGATGTTTCTTCGACGGAATCGTTCGAAATAATGAGTT
This sequence comes from Lachnospiraceae bacterium, assembly GCA_017416055.1. Next base: position 23,179 of record JAFQDI010000041.1, on the reverse strand, counting down.
TGATGAAGATGCTCTAACTCCGGAGGAGGACTGGAAAGAAGCGTTTTCCGTTATGAGCGATGAGAGTGCTCGGCATTATGAGCAGGAGGCAAAGCGCCTGTTTGAAGAGACGGAGTATGCAATTATCGGGAATCTGGGTGGCGGTGGTCTGGGTGACGCGGCAATTCTTCCAGGTCCTGCAGAAAAATATCCGAAAGGTATTCGGAACATGGAGGATTGGTTGATGGCCCATGTCCTCTATCCGGAATATATTGAGGCTGTTTTTGAGATGCAGACGCAGGTAATGCTGAAAAACCTGGAAATATACCGTCAGGCTGTGGGAGATCGAATCCAAATTATCTGGATTAGCGGAACGGACTTTGGAACACAGAATGGAGAATTTGTTTCCCCGAAGGTATTTAGAGAACTTTATAAGCCTTTTTATAAGCGAATTAACGATTGGGTACACCAAAATACATCATGGAAAACGTTTTATCATACTTGTGGTAGTATTTACAACATTATGCCTGATATTATTGAAATGGGAGTTGATATCGTGAATCCTGTTCAAGTGTCGGCGGTCAATATGGATGCCGTCAGATTAAAGGAACAGTTTGGAAACGATATTGTGTTTTGGGGTGGTGGTGTGGATACACAGAAAACACTTCCTTTTGGGACGCCTCAGGAGGTTTATGACCAAGTGAAAGAGAGAATGCGTATTTTCAGTTCGGGTGGAGGATACGTGTTCGGGTCCATTCATAACATCGTTGCGAAAACACCGGTTGAAAATATTATCGCAATGCTGAATGCTTTTAAGGATTTTAATTGCCAGATATAGTGGCGAAATGATTGAGACCACTCTTCCTATTTTGGAGGGGTGGTCTTTTATCAAAGAAGATGATAATTGCATCGTAAGATCTTAGTAAAGAATCGATTGCACAACCATCTTTCCCGCATAGTTTATAGTAAAGCGGAAAGTATTGGAATGGACGATGAATGTTTATTTTATGGCCGCGCTCGGAACGCTGTTCACATTTATGATGACGGTTTTGGGGTCCGCGACGGTATTCTTTATCAAAAACGAGATCAAAGAGACGACACAGACAATGTTCTTAGGATTCGCAGCGGGTGTGATGATCGCAGCTTCTGTGTGGTCGTTGTTATTGCCTGCGATGGATGCTGCAATCGAAATGGGAGTAGAGCCATGGATCCCGACCGGAGGAGGATTTGTTCTCGGAGGAATCTTTCTTTGGTTGATGGATAAAATTGTCAGGGAAAAGAAGCCTGCACAGATGAGCCACGGCAGTTTTTTGCTGTTTTCGGCGATTACCATGCACAATATTCCGGAGGGAATGGCAGTTGGCCTGGCGTTTGCGGCCATTGGAAATCCGATGAATACAGCCGGCGGTTCAATGTCCGGTGGTTTGACATTCTTCGGACAGATTGATCCGATCATGTATGCGTCAGCGATTGCACTTGCCTTTGGGATAGGTATTCAAAATTTTCCTGAGGGAGCGGCGATCTCGCTTCCACTTAGGCGCGAGGGGATTTCGAAAGGAAAGGCGTTTCTTTGCGGAAGCCTGACCGGAGTGGTGGAGCCTGTTTTCGGGATATTGGTGACGTTGGCGGCCGGAGCGGTCAGACCGTTGATGCCTTGGCTGTTATCCTTCGCGGCCGGAGCGATGATCTATGTGGTGGCAGACGAATTGATTCCGAGAGCGAGTGAGGAAAGCAAAAAAGGAGTCGGAACAATCGGAGTAATGATCGGTTTTTTGATCATGATGACGCTGGATGTTGCTTTAGGATAAAATTTTATCTTGTCAAAGCGGAAAAGCTATTATATAATGTACGGAAAAGAAAGAAGAGCCGACAGGTTCTGCAGATGGAGGCACTATGTTAGATATTAAGTTTGTCCGTGAAAATCCGGATATTGTTAAGGAAAATATTAAAAAGAAATTCCAGGATCACAAATTGTCTATGGTAGATGAGGTGATCGAGCTGGACGCAGAGCGCAGAAAGACTCAGCAGGAAGCTGACGATCTGAAGGCTGCACGTAATAAGATCTCCAAAGAGATCGGAAAGTTGATGGGTCAGGGAAAGCGCGAAGAGGCTGAGGCAATCAAAAAGCAGGTTGCTGCTGATGGAGCGAAGATCGAGGAGCTTACCCAGAAGGAGAAGGAACTTTCCGAGCGCGTATTAAAGCTGATGATGACGATTCCGAATATCATCGACCCTTCCGTACCGATTGGAAAGGATGATTCTGAGAACGTTGAGGTTACCCGCTACGGTGAGCCGGTTGTTCCCGAGTTTGATATCCCTTATCACACTGAGATCATGGAGAAGTTTAAGGGCATTGATTTGGATGCAGCGAGAAAGGTTGCCGGAAACGGTTTTTATTACCTGATGGGCGATATCGCGAGATTGCATTCCGCAGTGATCTCCTACGCACGCGATTTCATGATCGACAGAGGTTTCACCTACTGTGTGCCTCCGTTCATGATCCGCAGCGAGGTAGTTACCGGCGTTATGAGTTTTGCGGAGATGGATGCGATGATGTACAAGATCGAAGGTGAGGACCTGTATCTGATCGGTACCAGCGAGCATTCCATGATCGGTAAGTTCATCGATACGATCATTCAGGAGGATCAGCTTCCCTACACACTGACCAGCTATTCCCCTTGCTTCCGCAAGGAGAAGGGTGCTCACGGTCTGGAGGAGAGAGGTGTTTATCGTATTCACCAGTTCGAGAAGCAGGAGATGATCGTTGTCTGTGAGCCTTCCGAGAGCCCGATGTGGTTTGATAAGCTGTGGCAGAACACTGTCGATCTGTTCCGCAGTCTGGATATTCCGGTTCGTACTCTGGAGTGCTGCTCCGGTGATCTGGCAGATCTGAAGGTGAAGTCCGTGGATGTTGAGGCATGGTCTCCCAGACAGAAGAAGTACTTTGAAGTAGGAAGCTGTTCTAACCTTGGTGATGCACAGGCTCGCCGTCTGAAGATCCGCGTAAACGGCAAGGATGGCAAGTATTTTGCACACACCCTGAATAATACTGTAGTTGCACCGCCCCGTATGTTGATCGCCTTTCTTGAGAATAATCTGCAGGCAGATGGTTCTGTACGTATTCCCGAGGCACTGCGTCCTTACATGGGTGGAAAGACGGAAATCAGATAAATGCATAAATTTTTGAGGGCTGTCGGTTTCAGTTGCTGCAAGACGAGAAAAGAGTTAAAGGAGATTCTTGACAGAGCGGATGCCGAGGCAGAGTTGATTCACGTGGTTCATGACAAAAACGGAGATGTTCTGGCGCAGAAACTGATCTATCTGGGGCGACGAATCGGACTGTCTCTCTGTGGAACCATGGGAGAAGATGATCAGTTTGAACGGGAATTTTATTTTCCCTGGCACGAAGGAAACTGTATTACAACGCAGGCCCCGTGCCAGATTCAGAGACATGCAGAGAAATCTGCGTTCTCCGGCATCTGTGATGAGCGTGGACTCGGGGTTTCGCTGATTTATTACTTGCAGAATCAGTTGGCTTATTTGGAACGGGATCTGAACGAACAGAAAATTTCCTATGTATCGTCGGTGATGATGAGCGGTCTTTCGGTTGAGGGAAAAATCCTGCTCCCGACGTACAAGGATTCTGAAAAGATCAGTTTGCTTCAGTGTGAGGACCTGTATACGATCGTGGAGACGACGTTCATGCCGTACGGTGTGGAGTGTGATCAATATTCGATCATTGGCGAGATCACCGAGGTGGAGATTGTGACGAACCGTTGGACAGGAGAGATGGTTTACAGTCTTACCGTGACGTGTAACGGGCTGACTTTCCAGGTTTGTATCAATGAGCAGGATCTGATAGGACTTCCGGCTCCCGGAAGACGATTCAAAGGATCGGTATGGATGCAGGGAATCTGCAATTTGACGTAACAACAGAAAAGTTTAAGAATGTCTTAAAAAGGGCTTTTTGACGATAATTGATGTCAAAAAGCCCTTTTTTGCATTGACAAAGAGGAAAATTATGTATATATTAAAACTGTACTAGGAAGAATAGTACAGTTTGTACAGAACAGAAGACAGGTGATATGCGACTATGTTTTCAGAAAGGGGGAACAGTCATGTTTCAAGTAGATGCGATGTCACGAATACCGGTCTATGAGCAGATTGTCGAACAGATGGAACGATTTATTTTGGCAGGGATCATGAATCCGAATGATAAACTGCCTTCAGTTCGAAATCTGTCGGTGGAATTGGCGATTAATCCGAATACGATTCAGAAATCCTATACCGAGTTGGACAGACGGGGAGTTATTTATTCGGTACCGGGACGGGGATCCTTTGTGGCAGCGGACGCGTTGGAAAGAATTGGGGGAAACAAGCGTATGAAGCTGAATGAGTTGAAAGAGCTGATGAATGAATTGAAATTAGCAGGAATTACGTTTGAAGAAGTGGAAGAATGCTTGAAAAGAGTATATTCAGAGACGGAAGATGGAGAGAATGCAGAGGAAGGAGGCGATCTCAAGTGATTAAAGCGGAAAATATTGTAAAGAAATTTGACAATTTTACGGCACTGAACGGAATCACCTGCACCATTCCCAGCGGATGTATCTACGGAATGGTGGGCTCCAACGGAGCCGGAAAGAGTACGTTCCTGCGTCTGATGAGCGGAGTATATCGACCGGACGAAGGACGAATCACCATCGATGGAGAGCCGGTATACGAGAACCCGGCAGCAAAGGGAAAGATTGCCTTTGTTCCGGATGAGCTTTACTTTTTGCCGGGCGCGACGATGGACAGGATGGCTTCTCTGTACCAGTCGATCTATCCCAAATTTGACTATAATCGATATGCATATCTGGCGGAAGCATTCGGACTGAATCCGAAGAAGCAGCTTAACACGTTCTCGAAAGGAATGCGTCGTCAGGCGGCGATTATTCTGGCGATTTCCTGCAAGCCGGAGTATCTGTTTATGGATGAGACCTTTGATGGTCTGGATCCGGTCATGCGAAATCTGGTGAAAGGACTGATTTGTCAGGATGTGGCGGAGCGAAATGCGACTGCGGTGATCGCGTCCCACTCCTTGAGAGAATTGGAGGACACTTGTGATCAGTTGGCACTGCTTCATAAGGGCGGTGTGATTTTGGAGAGTGATATCGGAGATCTGAAAACCTCTCTCTTTAAGGTTCAGATAGCCTTCAAGGATGAGTACGGAATCAGCCGGTTCGAGGGAATGCCCTTACTTCATTTCTCAAAGAAGGGCTCTGTGACCAATTTGATTGCCCGCGGAGACCGCGAGGAATTGGTGGCGAGGATGAAGGAGATGAACCCTCTGCTTCTCGATGTGTTACCGCTGACGTTGGAGGAAGTGTTCACCTACGAGATGGAAGCGTTGGGATATGTATTCCACGATGTATTGGAGGTGGAAGCATGAAAAAAATAAATTTCAAAAATATAAAGTTAGATATCGGATTCAACAAAAAGCTTTATCTGGACGGTATCCGCCAGCTAAAACTGGTGGGAATCATGGGTCTGGTGGTTCTCTGTGCAGCAGCGGTGTTGACCGCGACAGGATATCACATTAATACACCTTCATATTGGGTGGACGGATTTGGAAATACGATTGCAAGACCGGCGCAAGGCCTGAGCCTGTATTCTGCTCACTGGGCACTGTTCATTACATTCCCTGTACTGGTTCCGGTCATGACGATGATGTTATTCAATTTCCTGAATCATCGGAATGCCAGCGACTTTTATCATGCGATACCGGACACGAGAGGAACATTATATATCAGCTATATGGCATCCATTCTGACCTGGATCGGAGCAATTATCGGTATTTCCACCGCACTGAGCATATTCTGTGTGAGTATTTTGCCGGGGTATTATATCATCTGGAGTGGCGTGCCGAAGGCGTTGTTTTTGATCATTGCGGCCTGTGTGCTGGTGATGGGAGGCATCTCCATCGCGCTTGGGCTGACCGGAACCAGAATGTCCAACCTGCTGGTGACCTTGATTGTTTTATTTCTGCCGAGATTCTTCGTGACGATGATCATGCATATCCTCGGAGAGATGATGCCGTTTGTGGAGTGGAGATATTCCTCATCGCTGTTTAATCCCAGATACAATCTGATTGCCGGTCTTCCGTTGGCGCTGTTTTCCTCTGCAAATCCGTTCGGATACGGAAGCAGTGGGGTGTACAGTCTGATTCTCGGTCTGATTTATCTTGTGGCAGGACATGTGATTTTCCTGAGAAGAAAGAGCGAGAGTGCCGGTCATGCAGCAATTTCACGGAGAATGCAAAGTATATTCCGACTTTCTGTATCTTTGATGATCTGTCTGCTGCCAATGTACAGTATCACATCTTGCTGGGCGAATTCAGATATTATGGATGGGGATGAGTTGTTTATCGTTCTGGTATTTTACGTAATCGCAGTGCTTGCGTATTTCATCTACGAGCTGATGACCACCGGAAAGCTGAGAGCATTTAAGAAGCTTTGTAAGGGTATCGGGGTGTTGGCGATTGGTAACGTGATATTATTCCTGATGATCATCGGAATTTATGCGTCGACCATCAAAAATACGCCGGAAGCGGAAGACATCGACTATGTCATGTTGAACGGAGACGAGAGAGATTATTTTGAGGCGCAGCTTCAGCGAATCAGGCTCCGCGATGAAGAGGTAGCAGAAATCACGGCGAGAGCACTGAGGAGAACAGTCGAATATTATCGCAACGGACGCCGCTATCCCAATGGAAGTCATTTCGAGACGATTACAAAGACCGTTGCGATCAATGAGGGCCTTAGGACGATCTATCGCGAGGTGAGATATACCACTGCTGAGTGGAATACGATTGTTGACTACCTCAGCAGGCAGCCGGAATATTATCTGGTGTATTGTGACCTGCCGGAATTTGATCCCACAGAGATGTCCATCTACACGAATTGGGGCTATTTCAGTACGGAACAGTTGGTGAGAATCTATGAAGTGATGCGAGAGGAAGTCAGAACGGCGAACGTTGAAGAGTGGTATACCGCAGTCACCGGATATCACTACGGTACAAATTACGTGGATACGATCAATCTCACGTTGGAGGTGGGGAGCAGCGGATATCGTGACACGATTCGCCTGCCGATTCTCACATCACTGACAGAGACGGTGAAATACTACTGGGAAGAGCAAAATGCAGGCGGCCTGGGAGATCGCACGAAAGAAAACTGGCTGACGCTGGTTGATATGATCGACGGTGAGATGAAAAACGGTCAGACGGCAAACTATCTGTCAATCAGTTATCAACTTAGCCTGATCAAAGGATCCAACGTGTTGGATGGGATTGACGGATATATCGAAGGAAGTCAGTCTGAGGAAGCTTGGAAACTTGCGACGGGCGGTTTAAAGGAAGAAGCGCTGGGGAGTTTTGAGACCTTCATGGAGAAACTGGTCGAAAATGAATACGGGATGGAGACAACCGGGGGAACCCTGGTCATGATCGAACTGTATGGAAGCGGTGCCGCATACGACCAAAATGGAAAATGGACGGATATCAATGAAACTCACAGGACCTACATTTCTCTGCCTGATCCGATTCCCGAGGAGATCGAGGACTGGCTCGGAGAGGTGCTCATAAAACTGAATCAAAAATAGAATTTCAGGGGCCGTGAAAACGGCCCCTGAAGCATTTCTAAAGATGAAGGTTAGGTTAGGGATTGAGTTGATCCAAATCGGGTCTCAGACTCATGCGCTCATAGTCTCGGTGATGTCCGACATACATATAGGCGGGACGGATGAGTTTACTCGTGTTGGACAACTCCTCTATGCGGTGAGCACACCAACCTGCGATACGGGAGATCGCAAAGATGGGGGTAAACAACTCGGTGGGCAGCCCCAGCATGGTGTAAACAAATCCGCTGTAGAAGTCCACGTTTGCGCAGACTGCCTTAGGCAGAGAGCGGTTTTCGTTGAGAACTTCCTTTGCGAGACGTTCCACGCGATCGTAAAGGGCAAACTCACGGGTGAGTCCCTTCTCCTCGGAGAGCTGGCGCGCGTATTCTTTCAAAATCACGGCTCTCGGATCAGAAAGGGTGTAAACTGCATGGCCGATACCGTAGATCAGGCCGCTGCGGTCGAAGGTTTCACGGTTTAATAGCTTCACCAGATAATCTCTTACCTGAGCATCATCATCCCAATTTTCTACGTTTTCCATCAGATGAGCAAACATCTGCTGTACTTTCAGATTTGCACCACCGTGTTTGGGTCCGCGTAAAGAACCAAGGGAGGCGGAGATTGCAGAGTAGGTGTCGGTTCCGGTGGAAGTTACCACATGGGTGGTGAAGGTGGAGTTGTTACCACCGCCATGCTCTGCATGAAGCACCAAAGCGACATCCAGAACTTTCGCTTCCAATTCGGTATACTCTCCGTTGGAACGCAGAAGACGAAGCATATTCTCTGCAGTGGAAAGTTCTTTCTTCGGACGGCGGATGATCAGACTCTTATCCAAATAATAGTGACGATAAGCCTGATAGCCGTACAGTGAAATCAGTGGGAACTGAGAAATCAACTGCAGTGACTGGCGAAGTACGTTGGGGAGGGAAATATCATCCGGGTTATCGTCGTAAGAATATAAGGTGAGTACACTTCGCTGCAGTGTATTCATCATATCTGAGGTCGGTGCTTTCATAATGACATCGCGGGTGAATTTATCCGGCAGGTCACGAAACTCACTCATCACCAGAACCAACTCGGCAATCTGTTCCTTGGTGGGCAGTTCTCCGAAAATAAGCAGATAAATAATTTCCTCAAAACCAAAGCGGCGGTGAGAAAAGCCCTTCACTAGATCATGAATATTGTAACCCTGGTAAAAGAGTTCGCCCTCACAGGGAACTTTTTGGCCGTTAACCAGTTTGGTTCCATTTACGTCGGAGATTTCGGTGAGACCGGTCAGAACTCCTCGACCGTTCGGCTCACGCAGACCGCGTTTCACACCGTGGAAATCGTAAAGGTCAGGGTTGATTCGCCCGGAGGGACAACGATGATATAGTGCCTCGAGCTCAGCTCCGAGAGTAGGGATTGTATGTTCCATAGAATACCTCCTTGATATCAGCAATGAAGCAACTTGACAAAATTTAACAAAAAAGTTGTTAGAGCGACAATTGTTTTGTTGTGATGCCTGTGAAATTGGAAATAGTTTATCACACTAATGCGCTATAGTCAACTAAAAATTTTCGAAAAAAAGGAAAAAACACAAAAAATTACGCCTCGAAGGGTTAGCAAACACCTTTCAGAATGAAGACCGGAATGGGAGGATTGCCGGGCCGGTTTGCATAATCGGAGACAATCACCAAATACTCTTTCGGATCAAGCTTTTTTACGAAAGGAAGAAGGGCATCGCGCTCCGCAAAGCCGGTGTCGCCGCCACTGTAAATACACAGACACATCAGACCACCCGGCTTTAGGCAGACAAGCCCCTGATGTATGGCAGAGAGGCTGGTGTCCGGTTTGGTTGCCATGGAGTGGTCCCCGCCCGGAAGATAGCCGAAATTGAACATGATACAGTCTACGCTTTCCGGCTCCAGATAATGATCCATCTGATCGTGGCTGTCGAGAACAACTTCGCCGATTCGCTCAAGACCAAGCCTGAAAAGACGTGCGCGGGTGGCATCGACTGCAACTTTCTGAACGTCAAAAGCCAAAACTTTTCCTTCTTCGCCGGTCAGGCGACAAAGAAATTCTGTGTCGTATCCATTCCCTGCGGTGGCATCCACACAGAAGGCCCCCTTACTAATATAGGTAGAAATAAACTGATGACAAAAATCGGTAACGGAAAAGCGCACCATAACAAGCTCCTTGATCCGGAAATTATTTCCTAAAAAAGTAATGAAAGCATTTTAATACAGAAGAACAGCGGTTGTCAATGGTTCGTTTAAAGATAAAATTTTTGTAGATTTATGAATATTCTGTTTTCGGGCTTGTGGCAAATCAAAATTCGTTGTATAATAATGCGGAAAAGAGTAGCGGACATCTAAAATCGGTGGATGTGCGCTATCGAGCGAATAAATTTGCAAAATGAGAAAGGTATTGCTGCCAAAGAGCAGCAGGATGGAGGACACATGGATGTTTATGTAGAGTGCTTTGTGGAGAAAGAAGTGACGAAGGCGGATCGTATCCGCAAAACAATGTGGATCGCACTTTGCGTGGTATCGGGCTTTTCTGCGCTGATGATTACGGTTTTGATGGTTCCCGTATTTATCGCAATATTGGTAATGACAATCCTGCACAATAATAAACTGGGCTGTCTGATGGAGTATGTATTTACCGGTGATGAGTTTACGGTTACCCGTGTGACAATGAGCCGACGGAAAAAACTGTATAACTGTAAGATGGATCGTGTTCAGTCGGTATGCCATCACAGCGAATACAGAACGCCCGGTCAGGAGACGAAGAATGTAAAGGATTACGCTTCCGGAGTTCAGAACAAGGATCTGTACATTATGATCGTGAATGGGGAGAAGGGCAAAGAGAAGATTTATTTTGAGCCGAACCAGGAACTGCTGCAGGCAATGCGCCGCAGTGCTCCCGCAGTTGTGAGAGTATTATCTCCGTATGGACGTTAATGGAAAGAAAGAGGGATAGAACGATGAAATCAATAAAGATTCGCCTGAATGGTGTTGACGATATTCGCGCATTTGTGAATGCGGTAGCAACCTGTGAATATGATCTGGATCTGAAGAATGGACGATATGTGGTTGACGCAAAGTCTATCATGGGTATTTTCAGTCTTGATCTGTCTACTCCGCTGGAGTTGGTGATTTACGGTGAACACGAGGAAGAAGTTGTCGAGAGAATTAAGAGGTTTCTTGTATAAAGATATCTGATGAGAAAAAAGATGGATTGATGATATAATGTTTACTTCGAGGAGGACATCATGATCAAATTATATCAGCAGGGAATGTATTACATAGACGGGAATCTGGTACAGACACTGCCTGCAGGCGCACCTGTGCAGGAGATGGGCGGAGTGGCCGGCACGATGGCTTACCGTATTTTGCAGAAACACAACACTTCAGGGGATTTGGAGAATCTTAGGATCCGCTTTGACAAGTTGATTTCCCACGATATCACTTACGTAGGAATTATTCAGACTTGCAGGGCCAGCGGTCTCACGCGATTTCCCATGCCATATGTATTGACCAACTGCCACAACAGTTTGTGTGCGGTGGGCGGAACGATCAATGAAGACGATCACATGTTTGGATTGACCTGTGCGAAGAAGTACGGCGGTGTTTACGTTCCTCCTCATCAGGCAGTTATTCATCAGTATGCCCGTGAGATGATGGCCGGATGTGGCCAGATGATCTTAGGTTCCGACAGTCACACCCGCTACGGCGCATTGGGTACCATGGCAGTGGGAGAGGGCGGACCGGAGCTGGTAAAGCAGCTTTTGGGCAGAACTTACGATATTAAGCGTCCGCAGGTGGTCGGAGTATATCTGACCGGAAAGCCCCAGCTTGGCGTTGGCCCCCAGGACGTAGCGCTGGCGATCGTCGGTGCTGTGTTTAAAGAAGGGTTTGTGAAGAATAAAGTGATGGAGTTCTTCGGTCCCGGTGTTGCGAACCTGTCCGTTGATTTCCGTATCGGCGTGGACGTGATGACCACCGAGACGACCTGTCTGTCCTCCATCTGGGAGACGGACACGCAGGTGAAGGATTGGCTTGCTCTGCACGGACGCGAGGATGCATACGCGGAATTAAAGCCCGCAAACGGTGCATATTATGACAGTGTGATGGTGATCGAACTGGATAAAGTAAAGCCCATGATCGCACTGCCGTTCCACCCCAGTAACACATATACCATCGAGGCGTTGCAGGCAAATCTGATGGATATTCTGGCGGAGACAGAGAAGAAGGCGCGGATCAGTCTGGGTGATGAGATCGCATACTCTCTGCGCGACAAAGTAAAAGACGGACGTCTCTATGTGGAGCAGGGCATTATTGCCGGCTGCGCAGGCGGCGGATATGAAAATATATGTGCGGCAGCGGACATCTTAAAGGGAGCAAATATTGGTGCCGAAGCGTTTACATTAAGCGTATATCCGGCAAGTACACCGATTATGATGGAGTTGATGAAGAATGGTGCAGCGATGAGTCTGATGGCGTCCGGTGCAGTGCTTAAGACGGCGTTCTGCGGTCCCTGCTTCGGTGCGGGCGACACACCTGCAAACGGAGCACTCAGCATCCGTCATTCTACCAGAAACTTCCCCAACCGTGAGGGCTCGAAGGTTCAGAACGGCCAGGTTGCTTCCGTTGCACTGATGGATGCGCGTTCCATTGCGGCGACAGCGGCGAACAAGGGATATTTGACCCCTGCAACTGAGGTGGACGCAGACTTTGGTAAGAAGAAATATTATTTTGATCATACGATTTACGAGGGTCGAGTGTTTGACAGTCAGGGAGTAGCGGATGAATCTGTCGAGATTCAGCTCGGTCCGAACATCAAGGACTGGCCGGCGATGTGCGCATTGACTGACAATCTGCTTCTCAAGGTAGTGTCAGAAATCCACGATCCGGTTACTACCACTGATGAGCTAATTCCTTCGGGAGAGACCTCTTCCTTCCGTTCGAATCCTTTGGGACTGGCAGAATTTGCTCTGTCCAGAAAAGATCCCTCATATGTGGGAAGAGCAAAAGCGGTTCAGAAGGCAGAGTATGCGAGAGAGGCGAGCGGTGAGGCGGCAGCAGTGGAGGCTTGTGGCGAGCTGACTTACGTCTATGAGGCGATTAAGAAGGCGTTCCCCGGCACAAACCTCTCCGGCATCGGTATCGGAAGTACGATTTTTGCGGTGAAGCCGGGTGACGGTTCTGCGAGAGAGCAGGCGGCTTCCTGTCAAAAGGTTCTCGGCGGATGGGCGAATATTGCTCACGAGTATGCAACGAAGAGATATCGTTCAAATCTGATCAACTGGGGAATGCTTCCCTTTGTGATTAAGGAGGGGGATCTGCCCTTTAAGCTGGAGGATTATCTGTACATTCCGGGCATCCGTCAGGCGGTAGAAGAGAAAGCGGAAGAGATCAAGGCGTATGCATTGACAGATGAAGGATTCCGGGAATTTACGTTAAGACTTGGTGAGTTGACTGATGATGAACGCCAGATTATTTTGGATGGATGTCTCATCAATTATTACCGTGGATAATCGAATAATAATTGCCAAATTATGACTTGAAAACAAACACTTTTTCTAATAATCGGATTAACCAAAGGGTTGACAAAGTTTGTAATCTTTGTTAGAATAACCATTGCATTACAGAAATTTAACATTGCTTTAACAAATGTCGTTCCGAACATATTTTGGGACGGCAGTTGTTTTGCTATCAAGGTGGAGGTATGTCATGTTTGGAGAATTTACGGAGTTATTGGAGTTGATGCACACAAACTTTCCCTGGACCTATTATCCGGAGATGTTTGTGAGAATCATCGTAGCAACTCTCTGCGGTTTGATCATTGGTCTTGAGAGAACAAAGCGTCAGAAGGCGGCTGGTATCCGGACTCACTGTGTTATTGCAGCAGCATCAGCAGTGATGATGATTCTGTCCAAATATGCATTTGCGGATATAACGACTAGTGCGGGTGAATTGTACGAGAGTTCCAGAGGCGCAGATGTTTCCCGTATTGCATCTCAGGTGGTCAGCGGTGTCGGCTTCCTGGGAGCGGGTGTTATCTTTGTAAAGGGTGGCTCGATCAAGGGTCTGACCACGGCGGCTGGTATCTGGGCGATTTCCGGTATCGGTATGGCGATCGGTGCGGGAATGTATCCCATTGGCTTGTTTACCACTTTCGTTGTACTTTTGCTGAATCTGATCTTTCACAAGCTGCATGTTGGTGACGATGCATTCTCCACGCAGGAGATTGAAGTGGAGATGTTGGATACCCCTGAGATGAGAGCAATTCTGGAAGACTTGCTGAACCGATATAAGACGCAGGTGATGGATTGCCGGATTACAAGAACCGATGATCATTACATTGCGATGGAGATGTCCGTGAAGATGACAGGAAAGATTCCGTTTGACGAGTGTCTGAGGATCATGGACGAGAATCCCGGTATGAGAAAGATGTCCATGTAATTTGAATACATAAAAATGAAAGCAGGGCGGTCCCACGATGGGCCGCCCTGTTGTGATTTTATTTGGTTTTGTCGGAAAGTTCCGGTTTCGTCATATCGAAACGAAAAACGGCAATTCCGTAGGGTGGAAGCGGATAGTCAACATGATAAGGCTGGCGATCACACTCGCCTTCATAGGACTTATAGTTGCGATTTTGCTCTTTATATCCGACAGCCCCGCGTACATTGTCTAAAACAAGGGTATAATTTCCGCCGCAAGGCGCCCCGACTTTGTAATCCGAACGCTCCATGGGGGTGAAATTGCAGACAAAGAGTAGATTGTTCTTTCCGTCCTTGCTCAACCGCATCCAGCTAAAGATGCTGCGGTCCGCATCATCGCAGTTGATCCACCGGAAACTTGTCGGATCGTCGTCACCTTCCCATAGACAGGGGTACTTTTTATACAGATGAAGGAGATCCTTATAGAACATGCGTAGTGGCTCGTGGCCGGGCTCATTCAACAAGAACCAATCGAGTTCGCGAGCCTCGCTCCACTCGCGCCACTGGCCGAACTCCTGCCCCATAAATAGAAGCTTTTTGCCCGGATGTCCCATCATGAAGGTATATCCGACCTTCAGATTGGCAAATTTATCGTCGCGATAACCGGGCATCTTAGTGAGCATGGAACACTTTAAGTGAACCACCTCATCGTGGGAAAGAACCAGAACATAATTTTCCGTGTACGTATACGTCATCGCAAACGTCATTTTGTTATGGTGATACTTTCGGAAGATGGGATCCTGTTTCATATACTCAAGGAAATCGTGCATCCACCCCATGTTCCACTTGAATGTGAAGCCGAGGCCGCCCTTTTCAGGTGCGGCAGTCACACCGGCCCAGGAAGTGGCCTCCTCTGCAATCGTCATCACACCGGGATTGCGCTGTTGCATCATACTGTTCAAATGGCGGAAAAACTCAATGGCTTCCAGATTGTGCGCGCCGCCATAGATATTGGGAACCCAGTTTCCGCTGCTGCGGCCATAATTCAGGTAGAGCATGGAGGAAACTGCATCCACGCGCAGACCGTCGATATGGAATTGCTCAACCCAGTAAAGTGCGTTCGCAATCAGAAAATTCAACACTTCGGTTTTCTCAAAATTAAAGACCTTGGTTCCCCAGTCAGGCTGCTCGCCCTTGCGGGGATCGGGATATTCGTAGATCGGAGTGCCGTCAAATTCGGCCAGACCGTGGGCATCCTTTGGAAAATGGGCGGGAACCCAGTCTAAAATGACACCGATGCCGCGGCGATGCATCTGATTTACAAAATATTTGAAGTCCTCCGGTGCTCCATGTCTGGAGGTGGGAGAGTAATAACCGGTGACCTGATAACCCCACGAACCGTCAAAGGGGTGCTCAGCGATACCCATCAACTCTACGTGAGTGTAGCCCATCGCCTTCACATAGTCTCCCAGATCCTGAGCCAGCTGGCGGTAATTTTTAAATTCACCGTCTAGTTTTGTCCAGGAAGGAAGATGAACCTCGTAAACGGAGAGTGGTGCGGACTTGGGATTCGTTTCTTTGCGCTTATCGAGCCATGCGGAGTCCGACCAGCGGAAAGGTGCATGATTGGCAACAACGGAAGCGGTATTCGGACGCAGCTCGGACTGTCTTGCGTAAGGGTCCGACTTCAGGCGCACCTCGCCCCAGGAAGTGGTAACAGCAAATTTATATACGGCTCCGACCGAGACCCCCTCGCAAAACGCTTCCCAAATACCGGAAGTATTGATCGGAGACATGGGTGCGGCATTTTGATCCCACTGATTAAAATCGCCCACCACATGGACAGCGTAGGCGTTTGGTGCCCACACGGCAAAATAAACGCCCTTCTTGCCGTCGATGGTGGCAGGATGCGCGCCGAGTTTCTCGTAAATGGAATAATGTCTTCCTTTGCCGAACAGATAACAGTCGAGTTCAGAAATAAAGCCAATCGGACTTTTCATATGTACTCCTTTGCTGGGACGTCAGGTGATCGCTCCCGTGATGTTAGTGTTAACGAAGAATACAAGATTATTATATCACCGGCTGTGCGAGAGTGTCAAGGTCAGCCTTTTGGCGAATCATAATCCATGCGACCATAGACGGCCTCAAAATCCGCCTTGCTCTGAGGAAACAGATCATCAAACTGCTTTGCCTGCTTCAGTAAAAATTCGTAACGAAGCTGCTCTGCCTTAACCTCATAAATATAGCAATCGATCATAGTCGGGTCGACGGCCTGATCAAAATTTGCCATCGCCAATTCCAAGTTTGCTCTGGTGTTTTCAATTTCCCGGCGCAAGTTGATCAGCTCTGCCGGTGGCTTGTCCGCTGCAGAACGGAATAAGCGTTTAAATAACATAGACACACGCTCCTGATTGATACATACTTCTGTCACTATATAAAGTATAGTCACCGGATTTCACAAATATGCATGATTTTGGAAATTTTAAATTTTAAAAATTGGGGGTTGACAAATTTCGCGTTTTCGTGAATAATATGGACACGGCGTTCGCCGGTTCGGATTCAGATCCATTTGCCGCAGTCTGTCGGCAGTCTTAAACATTCAAATTGATATCCGTGACGTGAGTACAAAAGAGAAGATGTTGTTTCGGAAAAGAGTGTTCCGAGGCTGGTATTTTGTTGCCTAAAATCAAAGAAAGCCGAAGGAGGAGGTGTTTGATTGAGAGAAAGAAGTTTGATTATCTGCGATGATGACCGGGATTTTGTTGCTCGCTTGGGAGGCTTTGTCAGCCGCAGAGAGGAAGGTGCGTTTCGGGTTGTGTGTTTTTCCGACCGGGAAAAGATGAAAGAATATGTGTCTACGCATGAGGTAGATGCTGTCTTAGCGGGGGAGTCCTGGGAGAAAGCCGAGTTTTGCGGAGAAAAAAAGCGGTGGTTCCGATTGATGGAGACAGCAAATGCACCGAGGGAGAATGCAGAGCCATTCGTGTACAAATATCAGGCGGCGGAGGAGATTCTGCGCCAGGTGATGCTTGGGCTGGAGCTTCCCGGGGCGGGACAGCCGGAGTTGTGTACAGAGACAGACTTGTTCGGTGTCTATGCGCCGGGGGGATGGACCGAGTGTACTCGTCTGGCATTGACAATGGCGAAACATTTGGGACGGGATGGCCCCGCGGTTTATCTGGGGCTGAATGAATTTTCTGCGGTGATTGGTTTGTTGGGAAGAAATACAGATCAGGATTTATCAGACCTGGCATACTGCTGGCGTCGGGGGCGGTTGGACGAGGAGCAGCTGGAACGGATGGTGATCCACCTGGAGGGTTACGACTGTGTTCCGGCACCGGCGAATCCGGCAGAACTGGCAGAATTAAAGGAAAGCGAGTCGAAGGATTTGGTCGAAGCAGTGTGCCGGGCAGGAGGATATCGATATGCAGTGCTGGATTTTGGAGGAAGTATCTCCGGGTGGCTGAGTTTGTTTGGTTCAGTTGGGAAAAACTGCGTGTTGTTTCCCGCTACGGAAACCGGCAGTTTGCAGCAGGAAGCTTATGAGGCGTTCTGGAGGAGCATAGGAGCCGATTCGATAGCGGAGAGGTCAAAAGGTGTGATGCTTCCACTGGAGGAACTGCGCGGAAGTCGACGGGAGAGGACGGAGGAGTATATGGATGAACTGGCAGAACGGTTATTGCGGTCAGCAGAAGATGTGGAGCGAAGCGGAGGAGCGATTGTATGCTGAGGTGATCGAGGAACTGGATTTTTCGCGGGAACTCACCGACGGGGAGGTTGAGGATTTGCTCGATGAGATTATCTGTCGACGCGGGAGGGAGATGGGGCTTACGGCGGCTCAGCGGGAGCAGATACAACATAAACTGTTTAATCGTTTGAGACGGTTAGATGTGCTTCAGGAATTGTTGGAGGACCCGGAAATCACGGAGGTTATGGTCAATGGTCCGGAGAACATTTTTGTGGAACGAAACGGAGTGTTGTATCCCAGCGACCGGAAGTTTTTGAGCCGTGAGCGCCTGGAGGATGTGATTCAGCAAATCGTTTCGGGTGTCAACCGTGTGGTGAATGAATCCAGCCCGATTGTGGATGCCCGATTGAAGGACGGGTCGCGTGTGAATGTCGTTCTTTCCCCGGTGGCGATTGACGGACCGGCGCTCACGATTCGTAAATTTGCGAGAAATGTCTGGTCACTTCACCAACTGGCAGAGCGAAAGATGTTGACAACGGAGGCGGCAGATTTTTTGGAACGGATGGTGGTGCAGGGGGCGAATCTGTTTGTCAGCGGGGGAACCGGAACAGGAAAGACAACTTTTCTCAATGCGCTTGCATGCGCGATTCCACCGCGGGAGCGGGTTGTTCTTATCGAGGACTCGGCAGAACTGAAAATCAGTCAGCCCAATCTGGTCCGCCTTGAGATGCGCAATGCGAATGGGGAAGGCACTCATTCCATTACGATTCGGGAACTGATTCGCACATCGCTTCGTATGCGGCCAGATCGGATCATTGTAGGCGAGGTGCGAGACGGTGCATGTATGGATATGCTTGCAGCGATGAACACCGGTCATGCCGGGTCCCTTTCCACCGGTCACGGAAATTCTCCACAGGACATGTTGTCCAGATTGGAGACAATGGCCTTGATGGGTGCTTCGTTGCCGCTGCCCGCGATCCGGGCGCAGATTGGGTCTGCGTTAAACTTTATGGTCCACCTGAGCCGTGACAGAGAAGGGGAGCGGCGGGTGGTATCCATTGTGGAGGTGAGAGGATATGATCGAGACAAGGACAAGATTCGGGTGGTGCCGATTTTTGCCTTCTCTGAAGAGAGCAGGAGACTGGAAAAAGTGGCTGATCCGGTCTTTTGCGGGAACTGAACGCAGTCGTCTTCATGTTCCTCCGATAAAAATTGTACTTTATGCGGTTGGAGCATGTCTTCTCGTGGGGGCATTGGCGTATTCCTTTTACCAAAGCTGGCTTGCGGTTCCGGCCTTGATTCCGGTGGGAATCGCATGGTTTATTCACTCTCTGCGAGAGGAAAGGAGAAAGCAGATCGAACGGGGAAGGAGTAGCTTCCGGGATGGGATGCGAAGCATTTCCGCTGCGCTCAGCGCGGGTTACTCTCCGGAAAATGCGGTGAGGGAGGCTGCGCAGGAGTTGAGACTTCTTTATGGTGAGCGGGATATCGTGGTTAGAGAGTTTCGGCTGATGGTGCAAAAGCTTAACCTGAACCGGCCGGTCGAGACCGTAATTCAGGAGGCGGCGGAAGAACTGGGCATGGAAGATTTGCGAAGTTTCGCGGAAGTGTTTGGAGTGGCAAAGCGCAGTGGTGGACAGTTGGTGTCGATAATTGCAGACACTATCGATGTAATGGAGGAAAAGCAACAGACGCAGGATGAAGTTGCGACAATGCTCAGCGGAAAGCAGTTTGAGCAACAGATTCTCACCGTGTTTCCGCTGGCATTGATTGCTTATCTGAACCTGAGCGCAGGAGAGTTCTTCCAAATACTATACACGACGTGGTTGGGCCGGATGATTATGACGATTTGCCTGGTTGTCTATCTGGGAGCAGCAGCATTGTCATGGAGAATCGGTCGGATTCAGGTGTAGGAGGTGGAGATGAGAGAATATGTGCAGGACATTTGGAAGATGCATCGGGACAAACTTCTGCTGGGGATATGTATGCTGATCAGTCTGTTGGTGTTGTCCGGAGTTCTGATGGGGGACCGAGAGGTGAACCTGGAAAGCTTGGAAAGACCTTCAATATCAGAGGGAAGTACTTTCCAAAACCTCATCGTTTTGCGCGAGGACGGCAGCAGAAAAAAGATTCGTATGGATATCAGCACCAGGCGGTACACAAAAGACGAAGCGGAGACGATCTTTGCAGAGGTGTCGAAGAGATTGCCGGAACGGATTCGCGGAAAAAATGTCTCGCTGCTGGAAGTTGATACGGATCTTAACTTGCCGGAACAAATGGAAGAATTCGGCGTTGATCTGAGCTGGAAAAGTAATTTGCCGGAGATGATTTCCGGTACCGGAAAGATTCAGAAGGAGAGACAGCTGACAAATCCGATGCAGGTTAAGCTTGAGGTAACCATGAAGCTGCAGAGTCATCGACACAGCGAGGAAATTTGGGTGACGGTCCTTCCGGTGAAAGCACCTTCCTGGGAAGAACGGCTGATGCAGGAGTTGGCGCGGCTGGAATCTGACACAAAAGATACCGAGAAACTAGCTCTTCCGGAAGAATTTGAGGGGGAGAAGATTGTTTTTGTGCAGAAGACAGATCTTTCACAACAGATCGGCATCGCCTTGTTACCGATGATGGTGGGACTGTTATTCTATATGAAAGGAGGGAAAAAAAATGAACAACAAAGGAGGAAACGACAGGAGGAGATAATGACCGATTATCCCGAGTTGGTTGTAAAGATGACTGTATTGTATCAGGCAGGGATGAGTATGCGAAACGTTTGGGAAAGAATTGCCACAGACGAAAAGAGAAAAGGAACATCGCTGCGGCCGATTTATGAGGAAGTGGCGTTTGCTTGTAACCGCATGACAGACGGTGTTTCGGAAGCGGAGGCATATCGGCAGTTTGGAAAACGGTGCGAGACGGCAGGATGCATGAAACTTGGAAACCTGTTGGCAGGAAACGTGCGAAGGGGAACCAGGCAGCTAGCGACGATGATGGCAGAGGAGTCGACACGAGCCTGGGAGCAGAGAAAACATCTGGCAAGACGAAGTGGAGAGAAGGCCGGAACGAAGATGCTTCTGCCGATGTTTATGATGTTCGCGGTCGTATTGGCGATCGTGGTGGTACCGGCATTTTATGGATTTATGTAGGAGGAAAAGGATGAGAAAGAACAGATTACTTGCGAAGATGAAGACGTTTTGGAAAGATGAGTCGGCGGTCGGTGTGGTTGAGGTTATTTTGATATTGGTGGTGTTGATCACCCTTGTGTTACTTTTCAAGGAGCAGATTACCGGTGTTCTGACGAATATCCTTTCGGAAATCACCAGAAAAACGCAGGCCGTATATTGATTGGAGAAAGAGATGGAGCAAAGAGGAAGCATGACGGTATTCTTCTGCCTGATGACGCTGCTGATCAGTGCGCTACTCTGTACCTGTCTGGAGTCAGCCAGGACCGCAGGGCTTCGATTCATGGCGCGGACGGCATCCGGGTCAGCACTGCAGTCGGTATTTGCAGAATATCATGACTTGCTTTGGGACCGATATCATGTGTTTTTCCATCATGAGCCGGAGACACTCGAAGAGGATCTGGAAGAGTATATCGGGTATTACATGAACCCCGGACAGGGGATGAGTGGACTGCCGGAATATACGGACGTTTGGGGTCTGGCGCTGGAGGAAGTTTTGGTCACCGAAGCAGAGACCATGCTAACGGATGGTGGGCGACTGTTTCTCGAGCAGGCGATAAAGTATGAGCAATACCAAGTGGCTGCTGAGTTGGTAGAAGCACTGTTGGAGCAGGCAGGTGTTCTGGGTGAGGTGGAAAAAATCAGAAACTTTGCTGTGACGGTGAGTAGTGTTTTTGAGCAGATACAGTTGATCTCAAGCTTGTTTCAGGATGTGAGAAATCTGGCTCTTACTGTGAAAGAGGGCGCGGAAACGATCAGAGGTTTGCTTGATACCGAAATAAATTCCCCGGAAGATCTGCGCAGCGTAGCCCAAGGAATGAGAATGATTTGTGATCGGCTGAAGCAGAGTACATCGAACTATCTTCGGTCGGTTAAACAAATCGGCAAACTTGCTGATGGACTGAGAGCTGATTACGGTGAAGGGGAGACATCAATCTACCGAGAACAGATTGATCAATTGGATGCACTCACGGAAAACGGAACGATCGGAGGAGTGGTTCGCCTGTTGGAGGAGCAATTGACCGATATTTGTAATCAATTTTTGTCTGTGGAAGATGAGATTGATGTGGTTCGGAACGCCGGATTTACTGAGGAAGAACTTGGGACAGAGATGGAGAAAATAGCATTAAAGGTCAGAGACATGATTGACAGCAGCTTCAGTCTGATGCTGGAAGTGGAAACCGTGCTTAAGAAAAGCGAGGAACAATGTCGGGAAGAAGCCGGTTCAAACCACGAAGAGATTGAGGAAAAGGCCGATGATGGGCAAAGCTTGTTAGACACGGTGAAGCAGTGGAAAAATATGGCTGTACTTTCTCTTGTCTTGGGAGCGGATGCCGGACGAACAGAACTGGACCGAATTGAGGAAAGGTCGATACTGCCGTCAAAAACGGGAAGGGAAACGTTGCCGGAAGTGACGTTGCTGCAAAAAGGGCTGCTTGTTTTCTACATTGGAGATACCTTTAGCTGTTGGAACTCGGAAACACAAAAAACGTTTGCCTATCAGCAGGAGTATATCCTGTTCGGCAAAGAAGATAGTCGAAGCAATCTGACTGCGATGGCAGAAAGCTTACTGGCACTTAGAGAAGGATTGAATCTGGCGTATTTGCTAATGAATACGGAAAAGCGTGAATTGGCAGAAGCGGTAGCGTATGCATTGATTGGTTCCACCGGACTGTATCCATTGGTGCTGGTCACACAGTTTACTTTGCTAGCTGTGTGGGCGTTTGCGGAGGCTGTGGCAGATGTGAAAGCTCTTTTTCGAGGAGAAACCGTGGAAATCTGGAAATCGGATGAAACCTGGAAGACATCTGTTCGCGGGCTCGTCTCGCCGAGACATGGAGCGGTGGAAACAAAAGTCGGCTGGACGGAGAATGGAACTCAGGGGCTTGCTTATGAGGATTACTTAAAGATGTTTTTGGCACTAAAAAGTACACAAAAGCTGTGCCTGGGAAGTCTTGACATGATACAGGAAGATATTCGTAGAGCAGAGGCAGGATTTTTGGTGGAGGATTGTTACGGTGCGGCGACGACAAAGATGAGGTTTTTTTCACCGTATCGGTTGATCACCATGCCGATCGTCGGAACACTTTCCGGAGAGGGCCATCGCTTTACGGTAGAAGCCGGTTATCAATATCCATAAAACAGGAAAAGAAGGAAGAAAAGCCCAAGGAAGAGGATATGCGCATCCGCGGCCGGGCCATCGGTGATCCGCCGGTTGCCATCAAGGAATTGACGGATGACAGC